>CAJOKR010000063.1 GCA_905235135.1 uncultured Bacteroidales bacterium | reverse complement strand
TATTATCAAGCAGCACAGGCGCGTCCTCGCCTATCTTACGGCAGATTTCCGATTTACAGTCAAGTATTCGGAGCGGATTTTTCTCAAAACGGCTTTTGCAGGTATCACAAAGCTCGTCAAAATGCGGTCTTAAATATTCTCTGAGTTTATCGTTATATGCCTTTCGGCATTTGGGGCAACCTATACTGTTAATGTTTACAACAAGATTTTTAAGTCCGAGCTCGCTTAAAAGCGAAGATGCCATTGAAATAATTTCAGCGTCAAGCGATGGGTCCTCTGCACCGAATACCTCAACACCAAACTGTCTGAACTCACGGTATCTGCCTGCCTGAGGCTTTTCGTTACGGTAACAGGTTATCATATAATAAAGCTTTTTAGGTAAAGCGTCCGAAAACATACCGTGTTCGAGAAAGCTTCTTACAACTCCCGCCGTACCTTCGGGGCGAAGCGTTAAGCTTCTGCCGCCTTTGTCGTCAAAGGTGTACATTTCCTTCTGAACAACGTCCGTTGTATCTCCGACACCCCTTGCAAAAAGCTCCGTATATTCAAAAGCAGGTATTCTTATTTCGCTGTATCTGTACCTTTCGGTAATATTTTTAATTTTATCTTCAATATACTGCCATTTATATACTTCCTCAGGCAGTATATCGTGCGTACCTTTAAGGGCTGTAATCATTTTCATTATGTAACCTCTTTCCACCGAAGAATTTATGAAGCTTACTTCACAAATTCACGGTTAACAAAGTCAATAACTTCGTCTATCTTTTTCTCTGCGGCGTCAATTGTTTTTTCGTTTGTGCCTATATAGAACTTGATTTTCGGTTCTGTTCCCGACGGTCTTGCCGCAAGCCATGCACCGCCCTCAAGCTCGAACAGCAGAACGTTCTCTTACCCGTGGGGCGGGCCTTACACCACCAACCGCAACGGCTGCTTCCTCAGCAACTTCAAACCGCAACGCGGTAACTATATCGCCGACGACAACTTCTATCCCGGCATCGTCGCTCACTACCATCCCAATGACTGGGGTCTGTTCGACATGAGCGGCAACGTGGCCGAGTGGTGTGAGGATGCTTACGATGAGTCCGCCACCAACTTCACCCATGACATGAACCCGACGTATGTCTATTATGCCACCAAGGACGACTCTCCTGTGAAGAAAAGAAAGGTGATTCGCGGCGGCTCTTGGAAGGATGTTAGCTACTACACCACCGTCTATGCGAGAACGTTCGAATATCAGGACACTTGTAAGTCCTATGTCGGCTTCCGTAATGTGCAGTCCTACATGGGCCGCCAGAGAGGCGACAACAACAGCAAGAGCGCTTCTCACGTCTATTAAAAACCGAAAATTATTTCAAAATTCATAAAATCATTAACTTAAAAAAATCAAACAAATGAGTAAGATTGATCAATTCGTCAGATCGAAAGTGTACAAAAACACTATGGCCAAGCTGTACGGCTGGGGCGCATCCATCGTCATTGTCGGTGCATTGTTTAAGATTTTGCACTGGCCTTTAGCAAACATCATGCTTATGGTGGGTATGTTTACCGAGGCTATCATCTTCTTCTTCTCGGCTTTCGAGCCGCTGCATGTGGAGTACAACTGGGCATTGGTATATCCCGAACTGGCCACTGGTTCTGACATTGAACTCGAGGAGAGCGAGAAGAAATCCCGCCGCGAGAAAAAGCAGCAGGTGAAGTCCGACTCCATGACCCCGACCCAGGCTCTTGACAAGATGCTGGAAGAGGCCAAGATTGGACCCGAACTCATGGAAAGCCTCGCTTCCGGTATGCGCAATTTGAGTGACAACGCCCACAAGCTGGCTGGCGTTTCTGACGCTGTGGTTTCCACCGACAACTATACCACCAGTCTGCAGAAAGCTTCCGAGTCTGTGCGTAACTTGACGCTGAAATATGACCAAATTGCCGCTTCTCTCGAAACCGATGGCGGTGTCACTGCTGCTTATATTGAAAGCGTGAAGAAAGCTACCACGTCTGTTGCCGCTTTGGCTGTCGCTTACGATCAGACTGCCAAATCTATGGAACAAACAGGCAGCTTCAAGGCTGAAATGGATAAATTAACCGCCAATATCTCCAAATTGAGCAATGTTTATGGCAACATGCTCGCCGCAATGAAATAATTGTCATTTAGGTCAAAACCATTCACTAAATAATTATTTGAGATATGGGTGCAACAAATTGTCCGGAAACCCCGAGACAGAAAATGATTCAGATGATGTACCTGGTGTACACCGCCATGTTGGCGTTGAACGTCTCTGCGGAGATTCTGAACGCTTTCGTGGTTGTGGATGACACTTTGGTGACATCTACTAATATTGCCGCTAACCAGAATTCCAACGACTACCAGTGGTTCCTCGGTCAGAAGACCATTCTGGGAGCGAAAGTTGAAGACGCTTACAACAAGGCTCAGCTTCTGAAAAAAGAATCTGATGCTATGGTTAAGTACATTGAAAATATGCGTAACGAACTCATTTTTGCTGTTGATGGTGACTCTTTGGTCGAAAAGGACGGCAAAATGGTGACGAAAGCGGTGTCCGACATTGTCAAGAAGGATAACTTCGACATTCCCACGGACTACATGATTAACAACGGTCATGCCAAGCAATTGAAGGATCGTGTCAAACAGTATAAGGCTAACGTGCTGAAACTGGCGAAGAAAGAAGATCAAAAACGTCTTGAAGAGGCTCTCGGTCTGAATGTGGATGCCACTTATACGAAGGATATGAATACGGTTTCTTGGGAAGAGCACAACTTCGACCACATCATCTCTGCCGCTTCAGCTACGTTGCTGAACAAAATGATTGGTGAGGTGAAAAACGCCGAGTCTGTGATGCTCAACTACTTGAAGGCCTCCATCAGCGCTGATGACTTCAAGTTCGACAAGGTTACCGGTCGTTCCATCCCGAAATCCCAGATGGTGTTCTCCGGCGATGCTTACGAAGCTGACATTATCGTGGCCGCTTACGACAGCAAGACCAATCCTGAGGTTTGGTACAAGATGGGTGCCGACACCCTTACCGAGGAAGGTCTCGGTGGCGCTACCAAGTTGGAAGGTGAAAACGGTCTTGTGAAACTGAAAATCGGTACCAGCGGTACGGGTGAGCAGAAGTATGCCGGTGTCATCAAGATTATTGGACCTAACGGTGAACCGAAATATTACGGTTTCAAGGATAAATACACTGTCCTGACGCCTTCCGCCACTATCGCAGCTGATAAGATGAACGTGCTCTATGCCGGTATTGCCAACCCCGTGTCCGTTTCCGGTCCGGTGGCTGCCGACAAGCTGAGCGTTTCGTTCCCTGGCTGTAACCTGAACTCTCAAGGTGCTGGCAAGTTCAATGTGACTGTGCCCGCTTCCATGATTGGCAAGACGGTTACCGCAACGGTGGCTGCTAAGGTTGGTGAATCCACAAAGACGCTGGGTAGCACTACGTTCCGTGTGAAAAAGGTTCCCGATCCGCGTGCGGTTTTGGGCGCTGGTATCCGCGGTGGTAAGCGTGCGAAAGCCGAAGTTCTCGCCAACCCGTTGATCCGTGCAACCATGGGTGAAGACTTCGTGTATGACCTCAAGTGGTCCGTCAACTCTTTCCGTGTCCAACTTGTGGTCAAGGGTATGGATGAACCCGCCATCGCTTGTCAGGGTGGTGCGTTGAGTGAAAAGGCTAAGTCTGCCATCCAGAAGGCTCCTGCCGGCACCGTGGTCTATTTCACCGACATTAAGGTCTCTTCCGAGGCTGGTTCACGTACTTTGGACGAGTTCTCCGTCCGTATCAGATAATAACTGAAAAAATATAGAATTATGAAAAAGTTAACATTATTTGCAATGATGCTGCTGGCCGCTTCTTTCGCATTCGCACAGGATGACGAAGTTGATGGCAGCACCCTGGATCAGCCTGTACGCAGGCCCGTTGAAACCCCTTGGGAACAGGTCAACACCGGTGATTTCACCGAACCGATCAGCTACGCACCTGTCCGTCAGGCAGATGTGATGTATTATTGGACGATTTGGCGCATTGTTGATCTTCGCGAGAAAGTCAACCATCCGCTCTACTTCCCTACAGAACTGAAGGGTACTTGGAAGAGTCTTGGTCAAACAATCTTTGACGCCATTGACTTCAAGAACCCCGAAAGAAGTGCGGACGCGTTGCCTGTCTATTCCGATGAGATGTGCACATTGCCCATGACTCAGGAGGAAATTCTGGGTAACCTTTCCCAAAGTAGAGTGATTGCCGATTATGACCCTGAAACGGGTGAGGAAATTGGTGAAAAAGAACAAATCATCGAACACGAAGCTAAAGATATCATTAGCTATCGTATCAAAGAGGTTTGGTATTTTGACAAACAATATTCCACTTTTAAGGTTCAGATTCTTGAGCTCACACCTGTTATTGAGTACGAACGTCTCGCGGCCAACTCCTCATACGAAGAAGAGGAGGAGGATGCTGAGGCTGTGGCTGCCAATAAGTCCACGATGCGTGTCGGCTACATCTACTACGATGAACTCCGTCCGTTCCTGGCCAAACAGGAAGTGTTCAACATGAAGAACCAGGCCGCCCGTCTCTCATTCGACGACCTGATCACTTGGAAGCGCGATTTTTCCAGCCTGATCTACAAGGAATCGAATGTTTATGACCGTGACATTGAGGAGTATATCGCCAACTCACGCGACCAACGTATCGAATCGGAGCGCATCACGGAGAAACTGCGCACCTTCGAACACGACCTCTGGGAATTTTAATTTAAGAAGACTTTTTCATAATTTCGCAAAAACGGACGTCGGGGGACGCCCGTTTTTTTATCCACTATACTGAAGTTGCGCTATTATCAGGCTTGTTGGACGGGTGACTGATTTTAATAACATAGTGTTGAAAAATATTTGTTGCAAGAAATTTTTTTTCGAGTGCTGCTATATCAAATATTTTATATCTTTGTACTTGATTTTAGTGTAGTCCAAAACTACTGAATTTTGTCGAATTTTATATTGTTCTTGCATGAAGAGAATAACGGATAAAGCTATTTATCAGACGTTGAAATCGGTTTTCGGCTTCGACACTTTCAAGGGTGACCAGCTGAAAATTATCAAGACGTTGTTGAAAGGAAAGGATTGTTTCGTGATTATGCCAACCGGCGGCGGCAAGTCCATGTGCTACCAGCTTCCGGCATTGATGAGCGATGGTACTGCCATCGTCATTTCCCCGCTGATTGCCTTGATGAAGAACCAGGTGGACGCTATCCGCACATTCGGAACCGACCGCGGCATCGCCCATTTCCTCAATTCCTCACTCAACAAGGCGGAAATCAATGAGGTGAGAAAGGATCTGATCTCCGGCAAAACGAAACTGCTGTATGTCGCGCCCGAGTCTCTGACCAAGGAGGAGAACGTGAATTTCTTCCAAGATATCAACATCTCGTTCTACGCCATCGATGAGGCACACTGTATTTCGGAATGGGGACACGACTTCCGCCCGGAGTATCGTAATATTCGCAAGATTATCAAGCAGATAGGCAAGGATGTGCCGGTGATTGCGCTGACTGCCACCGCCACACCCAAGGTGCAGAGCGATATCCAGAAGAACCTCGGCATGGAAAAGGCTGAAGTGTTCATCTCGTCGTTCAACCGTCCGAACCTCTATTACGAAATCCGCGAGAAGAACAAGGATGTTGATAAAGAGGTGGTTAAGTTTATCAAGAACCACCCAGGCAAGTCGGGCATTATCTACTGCCTGAGCCGCAAGAAAGTGGAGGAACTGGCCGTGTTGCTGCAGGAGAACGGCATCCGCGCTTTGCCTTACCATGCCGGTCTCGACTCCAAAACTCGTGTGCAGAATCAAGACGACTTCTTGATGGAAAAAGCCGAGGTTATTGTGGCCACCATCGCCTTCGGTATGGGTATCGACAAACCTGATGTGCGTTTCGTGATCCACTACGATATGCCTAAGAGCTTGGAGGGTTACTACCAGGAGACGGGTCGTGCCGGCCGTGACGACGGCGAGGGCCTCTGTATTGCCTTCTATGATCCTAAAGACCTCAATAAGTTGGAGAAATTCTCTGCGAAGAAGTCGGTTTCCGAGCAAGAAATCGTGAAACAATTGCTTGCGGAGACGGCTTCCTACGCTGAGTCCACCAACTGCCGCCGGAAGCATTTGTTGCATTATTTCGGTGAAAATTACAGTGAGGAAAACTGCCATAATTGCGACAACTGCAGCCATCCAAAGCCCAAAATGGACGCTACCGAGCAGATCCAGTTGATGTTGGAGGTTGTGCAGGCAGTGAAACAGCAGTTCAAGGAGGATCAGATTGTGGATATTATCCACGGCAACAAGACGACCTCCATCCTCAAGTTCCATCACGAGAAACTGAAACAGTTCGGCGAAGGCATGGACTATGACGAGAAGTTCTGGTCCAACATCATCCGGGTATCTATCTTTGAGAACTTAATTGTCAAAGACATAGAGAATTACGGTTTGTTAAAGATTACCGACAAGGGTAAGAAATACATGACCAACCCCTATCCGGTGATGGCTATCAAGCCGGTTTCGGAGGATGACGAGGATGTGGACGAAGCTGTTGAAGCCGTTGCGGGCAATGTGGAGGATGCATTCGACACGGTGCTCTTCAGCCTGCTGAAAGATCTGCGCAAGACCATCTCCAAGGAGGAGAACCTGCCGCCGTTCATCATCTTCCAGGATCCGTCGTTGGAGGACATGTGCATCCAATACCCCATCACGATGGAGGAGATGACCCGCGTGGTGGGCGTGGGACCCGGCAAGGCACAGAAGTACGGCCGTCGTTTCATCGAACTCATCAAACAGTATGTCGAGGAGAATGAAATCGACCGTCCGCAGGACTTCGTGCTTAAGACCGTGGCTAAGAAGTCGGCTAACAAACTCTTTATCATTCAAGGTATTGACCATAAGATCAGTTTCGAGGACATCGCCATCGCCAAGGGCCTTGACATGGACGAGTTGCTGACCGAGATTGAGCACATCGTGGCTTCTGGTGCGAAAATCGACATTTCCTACTATATTGACGAGGAAATCGAACCTTACCATCAGGAGGACATCATAGACTATTTCGCCAGTGCCGACACCGACTCTGCCGAGGAAGCGCTCCGCGTGCTGGGCGAGGACGAATACACGATGGAGGAGATTAGGATTATGAGGATCAAGTATTTGTCAGACGTAGGTAATTAATGGAATTGATAATGGATAATTGATAATTATGGAAGAGATTTTCGAGAAATCAATGGAAAACGAAGAAATTAAGAACGAACAAATTATTAATGATTTTGTGAACGAGGTGCCGGCAGCGGAAGTTGTTGAGTCTCCGAAAGAGGAAACTCCTATGGAACCCGAGGAGCCGAAGTCGTGTGAAAAGAAGAAGTGTAAGTGCCATTTGGCGCATCTGATATTCGATCTGCTGATGTTGGCTGCGGTGATTACGCTATTTGTGCTGCATTTCACCAGCGGTAAAAAGACGGCCCAGATAGAGAAACCCGCTGAGGTCGGTAACGGCGAGATCGTCTATATCAACATCGATTCGATCAACGAGAACTACGAGCTGGTCAAGATTCTGACGGACAGCATTGATGCCGACAAGCAGCGTCAGGCTGTGGTTTTCCAAAACCGGCAGAAGTCGTTGGAGCAAAAAGCTGCCAACTTCGAGAAGAATTACAGCTCTGGTTCGCTGACCCCGCAACAGGCACAGTACGCCCAGCAGAGCCTTCAGGAGGAGAGCACCCGTCTGCAAAACGACTATGCGCAGGCGTTGGAATCCTTGGAGGCCCGTTACATTGCCGCGCAACAGCAAATGAACGATTCCCTGCTCGCTGCCGCAAAACGTGTAAATGCTTCTTATAATGCTTCTTACATCTTTGCGTATCAAGGCAGTGGTGGCAGTCAGTTGCTCTATGGTGATCCAGCCCACGACATCACGAACGAGGTGCTTGACGAACTGAATAAGGCATTCAAAAAGAACAAAAAGTGACATGGAGAAAGAAACGAAACCCTTTGGTACACTGCATATTGTCCTTCTGATTTTGGCGTTCGGAGCATTGGCGGCGGCGTTGGCTTTCCTCGCCATCTCCAATAATAACGAGAAGCGTCAGGCGGTGGAGACTGAACAGGCCTTCCTCGACAGTCTGCACGTTTTTCCGCCTATCGAGTTCGCCGATTCGCTGTACGGGCGTGTGGAGCTGAAACGCTATGAGGACGAATCTCCCAAGGTAGTGGTCTATTACGAGCTGGATAGCCTCGGCAACCCGACTGGTGATGTTGCGCACGAGACCCATTTCTATGAGAACCACCAGAAGTACATCGACGGTAATCGCAATGGCTCGGACCGTGATGGTTTATGGTATGCCTACCATCCCGACGGCACGGTTCAGACGATGGCTTACTATGAAAATGGCAAGCCGCAAGGTCGATACACGGTTTATTATTCGAATGGAAACGTCAGATATACGGGGATTTATGACCATGGTACGCAAGTTGGCGAGTGGCGTTTCTATAACGAAGATGGTACGTTGGCGAGAACGCAGAATTATTAATGGATAATGGGGTCTTGTGTCGATAACGATTGAATTATTCACTTAAAATAAAATTATAACAAACTAATACAAAAGATATTATGGAATTACCATTTGCAGAAGCGTGGAAAATCAAGATGGTTGAACCCATTAAGAAATCCACAAGAGAAGAACGCAAAAAGTGGCTCCTTGAAGCCCACAACAACATTTTCATGCTGAAGAGCGACTACGTCTATATTGACCTGCTCACCGACTCTGGTACGGGTGCTTTGAGCGACCGTCAGTGGAGCGCGATGATGATGGGCGATGAGAGCTACGGCGGTGCCCGTTCCTTCTATCACATGAAAGACACGATTACCGAACTGACTGGTTTCGAGTTTGTTATCCCGACCCACCAAGGCCGTGCCGCTGAGAACGTGCTGTTCAGCTACCTCGTGAAACCTGGTATGGTTGTCCCGGGCAACGCCCACTTCGATACCACGAAAGGCCATATCGAGAGCCGCAAGGCATTTGCCATTGATGTCACCGTTCCCGAAGCTTACGACACCCAGCTGGAGGTCCCCTTCAAGGGTAATGTCAGCTTGGAGAAACTGGAGAAGGTGCTCCAAGAGAACAAGGGCAATGTTCCGTTCATGGTGCTCACCGTTACCAACAATACCGTTGGCGGTCAGCCGGTTAGCATGCAGAACATCCGCGAGACTTGCGAGCTCTGTCACAAATACGGTGTGCCCGTCAACATCGACAGCGCCCGTTTCATCGAGAACTGCTATTTCATCAAGACCCGCGAGAAGGGTTACGAGAACAAGACCCTGAGGGAAATCGCCCTTGAGATGTTCAGCTATGCTGACAGCATGACCATGAGTGCAAAGAAAGACGGTCTGGTCAACATGGGCGGCTTCATCGCCACCAACAAAAAAGACTGGTACGAAGGTGCTAAGTTGTTCTGCATCCCCTTCGAAGGCTTCCTGACATACGGCGGTATGAACGGACGTGACATGGACTGCCTGGCCGTTGGTCTGAAGGAGAACATCGAGTTCGATATGGTCGAGACCCGCGTGAAACAGGTTCAGTATCTGGCAGATAAGTTGGATGAATACGGCATTCCTTACCAGCGTCCTGCCGGTGGTCACGCTATCTTCGTGGATGCTGACAAGGTGTTGACCAACATCCCGAAAGAGGAATTCCCCGCTCAGACGCTGACTTGCGAACTTTATCTCGAAGCCGGTATTCGCGCCTGCGAAATTGGCTACGTGCTCGCCGACCGCGATCCGGTGACCCGCGAGAACCGCTTCGGAGGCAACGATTTCGTGCGTCTGTGCATCCCGCGCCGCGTCTATACCAACAACCACATGGACGTTATCGCCGCTGCCCTTAAGAATGTCTATGACCGTCGCGACACCATCAAGCGCGGTCTGGAGATTACCTGGGAGGCTGAGCTGATGCGCCACTTCACCTGTCAGTTCAAACGTCTTGGCTAACAGTTGGATACGATGCTGATTGTTGGAAATGTCCTCGTCTCGGAAGAACTGATTGACAAGTGTTTCTGCTGCGATATTGAGCAGTGCAAAGGCGCCTGTTGCGTCGATGGAGACCTCGGAGCTCCCGTGGCTCCCGATGAAGTGGCTGAGTTAGAGGACTATTATCCTGATTTTCAAAAGTATATGACCGAAGAAGGTGTCGCCGTGGTAGAAAACGGCGGCACTTTCGTTTTCACCGGCGAGGATGCTTTCGACACTCCCCTGATGGAGAGCAACAATGCCTGTGCATTCACCTTTTTCGAGGACGGAGTGGCAAAGTGCGCGATCGAGAAGTGCTTCCTATGCGGGGAGATTCCCTTCCGAAAGCCGATTTCCTGCTACTTGTACCCCATACGGGTCAGCAGGGTGGGCGAGTACGAAGCGTTGAATTACGACCATTGGTCGATCTGCAAGACTGCGGTGGAAAACGGTAATCGTTTGCACTTACCTGTCTATCAATTCCTCCGAGAGCCGTTAATCGCCAAATACGGTGCGGAATGGTATGCGGAATTGGAGAAGATGGTGCGGTTGCGGAATGAAAATTCCTAATCCATCCATATCCATATTTTTGTATCTTTGCAGTTTGAAATAAAATAGAAAAAGAATATGAAATTCATCGTATCAAGCGACCTGTTGTATCGCAATTTAAGTGCCATCAGCGGCGTGATGGGAACGAACAGCACAATGCCCATCTTAGACAA
>CAJOKR010000062.1 GCA_905235135.1 uncultured Bacteroidales bacterium | reverse complement strand
GTTTAAGGGTTAAGGTTGAGGGTTTAAGGGTTAAGGTTGAGGGTTTAAGGGTTAAGGTTGAGGGTTTAAGGGTTAAGGTTGAGGGTTTAAGGGTTAAGGGTTAAGGTTGAGGGGTTAAGGGTTACACGGTTACGCGGTTGTTAAAGCGAGATGTCGAGTGTTTCCGTGAATTTCCGCAGTTTCCGCATCAATTTCCGCAATAAACACGAAAAAAACGGACTGCAGAAAACGCAATCCGTAAGTGGAGCGTATGAGAATCGAACTCACGACCTCTTGACTGCCAGTCAAACGCTCTAGCCAACTGAGCTAACGCCCCGAAATAAGCCTGATGTTCAGGCTGTGTGTCCACTTCAGACTTTGATTTCAACGTCAACACCGCTGGGAAGTTCCAGTTTCATCAGCGCGTCGATGGTCTGAGTGGTGGTACCGTAAATATCCAGAATTCTCTTGTAAGTGGAGAGTTGGAACTGCTCTCTGCTCTTCTTGTTGACGAAGGTGGAGCGGTTTACGGTGAAGATTTTCTTGTGGGTCGGAAGCGGAATGGGGCCTACGAGCACCACCTTGTCGTCCTTCACGCTGTTCACAGTCTTGACGATCTTCTCGGCAGACTTGTCAACCAACGTGTGGTCGAACGATTTCAGTTTGATTCTAATTCTATGAGCCATTTATTTTATTGTTTATTGTTTTTTTTCTTTGTGATCAGTGATCAGTGACCAGTGATCTGAATTTCTAAAGTCTTAAGTCAAACGTCCGACGTCTATAAAATAAACCGTCCGACGTTCATGATGTAGTCTTTGATCTCAGGGGTGACCTCCGCGTATTTCAGAAATTCCATACTGAAGGTGGCGCGTCCTGAGGTGATGGAGCGTAATGTAGTCACATAGCCGAACATTTCAGCCAAGGGCACTTGCGCCGTGATAATCTGGAAGCCGACTTTCGCGTCGATCTGTTCCAGCACGGAGCGTCTGCGGTTGAGGTCGCCGGTGACGTTGCCGATGTACTCGTCCGGGGTGGTGATTTCCACCTTCATAATCGGTTCGAGTATGGCAGTGTCGATTTCTTTCAGCGCCTCGCGGAAGCCAATCTTCGCACAGACCTCGAACGACAGGGCGTCGGAGTCTGTCGGGTGAGACTCGCCATCGGTGACGGCGACCTTGAGGGCTTCGAGCGGAAAACCGTATTTGCCGTTCATCATGGCAATCTGGAATCCCTTCTCCGCACCGACGATGTAGTTCTTCGGTACGACATCGCCCTTGATCTCGCTGCTGAACTGCAGACCCTTGGCATCCAAGGGCAGCGGGTCAATCCGGAAGTCTAACACCGCGAAGGAACCTCTACCGCCGTTCTGGCGTTTGTAGGCCTCGTGGTGCTGCACCGGTACGAGAACCGCCTCCTTGTAGGCCACTCTCGGCTTACCGTGGTTGCAATCGACGTTGAACTCACGTTTCAGCCGGTCGAGCAGGATTTCCAAGTGCAGTTCGCCCATACCGCTGATCAGCGTCTGTCCAGACTCAGAATCCTCCTTCACCTGGAAGGTGGGGTCTTCGTCGGCCAGCTTGCCGAGTGCCAGCGTCATCTTTTCTTCGTCGTCCTTGGTCTTGGGCTCGATGGCGATTTGGATCACCGGTTCGGGGAACACAATGTTCTCCAAAACCACGGGATGCCGCTCGTCCGTCAAGCTGTCGCCGGTGTGAATGTCCTTCATGCCGACGAGGGCGACAATGTTGCCTGCGGTGGCACTTTCCAACGGCTGTTGCTTGTTGGAGTGCATCTGCAGGATCTTGGCTGCGCGTTCCTTTTTGCCGGAGGTGACGTTATAGACACTATCGCCGGCCTTGAGTTCACCGGAATAGACCTTGATGAAGGTCAGTTTCCCGATATACGGGTCGGTGGCGATTTTGAAGGCCAGTGCCGCAAAAGGCTCGTTGATGTCAGCCTTGCGGGTCTCCTTTTCCTCACTTTTCGGGTTCACGCCTTCAATGGCGGGAAGGTCGAGCGGTGAGGGAAGATACTTCACGATGGCGTCGATAAGACGTTGCACGCCCTTGTTTTTGAAAGAAGAACCGCAAAGCACCGGCTCGATCTTACGGGCAAGGGTGGCCTCGCGAATGGTCTCCTCCATCTCCTCCAGGGTGATGCTGTCGGGATCGTCAAAGTATTTCTCCATGATGGTCTCGTTCAGCTCCGAGAGGCTTTCGAGGAGTTTTTCGCGATATTCGGTGACTTCCTCCTGCATGTCGGCGGGAATGGGCACTTCGTGATAAGTGCTGCCGAGGTCTTCCTCATCCCATTCGTAAGCCTTCATTTCGAGGAGGTCAACGATGCCGGTGAAGCTATCTTCGCTGCCGATGGGCAGTTGGAGGACCAGCGGGGAGGCCTTCAGCTTTTCGCGAATCTGGTTCACGACGGCGTAGAAGTTGGCACCGGAGCGGTCCATCTTGTTGACGTAGCATATACGTGCCACGTTGTACTTGTTGGCCTGTCTCCAGACGGTCTCCGACTGTGCCTCCACGCCTCCGGACGGCGCAGAATATGGCTACAGCTCCATCCAATATTCTCAAAGAACGTTCGACCTCGACGGTGAAATCAACGTGACCCGGGGTGTCGATGATGTTGATTTTATAGTCTTGGCCGTCATATTTCCACATCACTGTGGTTGCCGCGCTGGTGATGGTGATTCCGCGTTCCTGCTCCTGCACCATCCAGTCCATCGTGGCGGTTCCCTCGTCCACCTCGCCGATCTTGTAGCTTTTCCCGGTGTAATACAGAATCCGTTCCGTGGTGGTGGTCTTGCCGGCGTCAATATGGGCCATGATGCCGATATTGCGTATCTTACTCAACTCCTCTGCCATAGTACCGGACGCTGTAAAGTGAAACGATTTGGATTTGCCGCGAGGGTGCGGTTACATGCGCATGTGCGCGAATGCCTTATTGGCCTCAGCCATTCTGTGGATTTCCTCTTTCTTCTTGAAAGCGGCACCTTCACTCTTGTAGGCAGCCATGATCTCCTGGGCGAGCTTGTCGGCCATTGTTTTCTCGTGGCGTTTGCGCGCGAAGGCGATCAGGTTCTTCATACCCACAGACTGTTTTCTGCCGGGCTTGATTTCCTCAGGCACAGGAAGGGTGGTACCACCCACGCGGCGGCTCTTGACCTCCACGCTCGGGGTGACGTTCTCCAGAGCCTTTTTCCACACTTCGAGGCCGTTCTCCTTGGTCTTCTCGCTCACGATGTCGATAGCACCGTAGAAAATCTCGAAGGCTAGGTTCTTTTTGCCTTTCAACATGATGTTATTGACGAATTTCGTTACCTGTTCGTCATTGTACTTCGGATCCGGAAGGATGATCCTTTTCTTTGCATGTGAATTTCTCATTGTATCTTCAATAATTTGGTTATTTACTCTTGAATCGCCAATCGCGGCGTTCAATTTACACTTTCTCGGGAATTAAAGATTACTTACCCGTGGCTTTTTTGGGACGCTTGGCACCGTATTTGGAGCGGCCTTGCAGACGGCCGTCCACGCCGGCGGAGTCGAGGGCACCGCGAACGATGTGATAACGCACACCGGGGAGGTCTTTCACACGACCGCCGCGCACCAGCACGATGCTGTGCTCCTGCAGGTTGTGGCCTTCACCGGGGATGTAGGCGTTCACCTCCTTGCCGTTGGTCATTCTTACTCTGGCCACCTTACGCATGGCGGAGTTAGGTTTCTTAGGCGTGGTGGTGTAAACCCTAAGGCACACGCCGCGTCTCTGCGGACATGAATCCAAAGCCTTGGACTTGCTCTGAGCAGTAAGTCTCTTTCTTCCCTTCCTTACTAATTGTTGAATGGTAGGCATAAGTTTTTTTCCTTTTAATTTTTTGATTTTAAGTTCTTTTTGCTCTAAAATTTCGGGCTGCAAAAATACACTTTTTTTAAATCCGAACAATCGGGTGTGAATATTTTTTTTCAACCCTATTTTAACACCTGTAGAGACGTCATAATATGGCATCTCTACAACGTTCCTTACAGTTCCACCTTCCTAATGCAACGCACGCTCTTTCGGTCGTTCTTCTGGTTGGGGTCGGTCAGGATGATGGTGTCGCAGTAGTAGGCGGTGCAGGCGGAATAGATGGTGATCGCGCCCGGTTGCGCGTCGGCGGCCCAGAAGTGGTAGCCGGTCTTCAAGTCCTCGTAGCGTCCCTGCGCAGCGTTGTACCAGCCACAGCCTCGAGCGTTGAAACCGGTGCCATCCGTCGCACCTTCGAAGCCGGACAGCCAGTAGTCGGTGCTCGGATCTTTCAGCAGGGAAGCACTACCCACAAAGTGGTCAAGTTCAGCGATG
Organism: uncultured Bacteroidales bacterium; assembly: GCA_905235135.1. GTDB lineage: Bacteria > Bacteroidota > Bacteroidia > Bacteroidales > WCHB1-69 > F23-D06. The sequence continues at coordinate 14,143 of CAJOKR010000062.1, read as the reverse complement.
TCGGCCATGGAGGGCACGGCCCAGCCTGCCGGACAGATGCCCTGCACGTACGGGGTGCCGTCATCGGCGGTCAGCGTCGGCGGAAGGGTGTCGATGTCGCCCTCATTCACGCCCACGGCGGTAAACCAGCTGTAGAGGTAACCGAACTTCTCGAAATAGGCGGGATCATCTTTATAATAATGATGGTCGCCCACCGGCACGCGCAGGTCTTCGGTGAACCAACACTGGGAACCGATTCGAACTGCGTCATAATCGTGACCCTGGTAGGTGACACCGACACAAGGATGGGATACCTCCACGATTATCAATTCACCAGGCAAATAGAAAACTTGGTAGTTACCCTGTTTGGCCACACCGACAGGCGTGATGGCGTAAGTGCCAACAACCTCACCAGAATCACGGGTAATGGTGTAGGTAATCACACTTTCAGGATCGCCATTCTTCAGACCGGCAATGGTGGCGGTCAGCTCCGGATCGTCCGCGCACCTTCTCCTTGTTATCGGCCATCACCATAGCGGAAACCGGGGTAATCGTGAGGGTACCGCTTGTGGGGGTCACTTGGTAGTTGGGGTTCTCGCCCAAGGTTACCGTGATGGGGTACGGGCCCACGTTTTCGCCAGCCTCACGGGAAAGCGTGTAGTTGAGGGCATCGCTGCCGACAGTACCCGACACCGTGTCGGTGAGCACCGGGTCGGCATTGCCGTAGGCCTTGCTCTTGTTGTCGGCGACCACCTTGGCCGGTTTCTTGTTGATGGTGAAGGTACCAGAGACAGGGTTCACCTCGTAGTTCGGGTTGGTGCCCGGCGTCACGGTAATAGGATATGTGCCGACGATCTCACCTGCAACGCGGGACAAAGTGTAGTTGATCACATCGCTTCCCAGGGTACCGGTGACGGAAGCGGTAAGCTCGGGATCGGCAGAGCCGTAAATCTTGCTGTTGTTGTTAGCAACCACAGTGACTGCTTTCTTCTCGATGATGAAGATGCCGTTCGTCGGGGTCACCTCGTAATTGGGGTTGCTGCCCAAAGTAACCGTAATCGGATAAGTGCCGACGTTTTCGCCAGCAGCGCGGGACAGGGTGAAAGCGATATTATCAGAGCCCACAGCACCGGTGATCGTGGCGGTGAGTACAGGATCGGCATCCCTGTAGGTCTTGCCCACACTATCGGCAACTACCGTGGCGGCTTTCTTGTTGATGGTGAAGATGCCGCCGATCGTTTCAATTTCGTAGTTGGGATTGCTACCGAGATTTACAGTGATGGGATAAGTGCCGACCGTGTTGCCATGTGCGCGGGACAATGTGTAGTTGAGGGTTTCGTTACCGACAGCGCCCACCACGGTGGCAGTGAGTTCGGGATCCGTTTCGCCGTAGGTCTTCGACAAATCATTGGCTGTCACCGTGGCCGTGGCTTTGGTGACCGTCTGCCAACCGTCCTCCATCACATTGAAGTTCACATGGGCGAAGTTAGCGTTCGTATTGATGAACTGATCCGCATTCAGCCCCATATAGGTGGTACCTACATCCGTTCCTGACGCTGATGAGGTACCACTGTAGGTAAAGTCTGCTTCGGTGTATAAAGGATTGCTGATACTGATTACATCGTATCCACTAACGGTATGTTCAACGCCGTTGTAAACCGCTGTGTCGTGATGACCGGCGATTTGCACCACCACCACATCAGAGGATGAGATGGTCAGCGTGCCGGGCACGTAAGTCACATTGTAGTTGCCCTGAACAGCATCACCGGCAGGCGTGATGGTATATGTGCCGATATTTTCGCCCGGTGTGCGGCTCAGCGTGTAAGAAACCACATCTTCATCGTCGTCATATTTCAGACCGCTAACCGTGGCAGTGAGTTCGGGATCCTCCTCACCGAAGGTCTTCTCCTTGTCTTCAGCCTTCACCGTGAGGGCAGCCCGATTGATGGTGAACGTGCCGTTGGTGGCGGTCACCTGGTAATTCGGATTCTCGCCCAAGGTCACGGTGATGGGATAGGTGCCGACCGTGTTGCCAGCGTCGCGGAAAAGCGTGTAGTTCAGGGTTTCGGTTCCGACCGTGCCGGTTACGGTTGCGGTGAGTGTCGGGTCAGCAGATTCGAAGCCGGCAGCACTCTTCACGGTGCCGTGTTGTTGGTGCTGCTGTTGGCCCTAACGGTGAGAATGCTGGGATCGGTAGCAGGCTCGATGGTCAGTATGCCGATCGTAGCCGTCGTCAAACTGTAGTTGTTGGTCACATTATCGTTGCCATTCATAACACTCAACGATGCGTTATCGTAAGTACCGTTGTTATACGTGTCCACTTCCGTTCCATGAGAAGGTGAGTAAGTGATGGTCGCTGTATGACCAGCCAACAGGTTGCTAAAGGTATAAATGGTGTTACCGCTCTGCACGCTGCCATTATACGTCACCGTTCGGTTCTGCACACTCACCGTAATCGGACGAGCTTGGATGGTGAATTCTGCATTGTACGAAGTAAGCTGATAGTTGGGATTGTCGCCCGGTATCACGGTGATTTCGTAAGTGCCCACATTCTCGCCGGTGGTGCGGGACAACGTGTAGGCGATGGTTTCACCATTCACGGCACCCGTGACGGTTGCGGTGAAGGTCGGATCAGCCTCGCCGTAGGTCTTGTTAGCATCATGGGCAGTGATCGTGGCTGGTTTGGGGTTCACCGTCAAGGTACCCGCCACCTTCGTGACCTCAGCAAAATCTGCAGTTTTGTCCTCGCCGGCGGCGTTGCGGATGATGTAGCCGTCGTTGACCACGTTCGCGCCGGTGCCCGCATCCGTTTGGCTGCCGTTAGCGGTCGCCTCCACCGTGAAGCCCGTGGGCAGATTGCCGTCCACATTGACAGTGACACTGCTGTTGGTCAGCGGAGTACCGTCGTAAGGCTTGCTGTCGGAAGCTGCCGTCAGGGTTATCTGGGTGCTGTTCGAGTTCACCGTCAGCGTGCCGAGATTGTCGCTAACCTCGTAGTTGTCCGGATTAGTCGTGCCCCAGTCGATGGTGTAGGTGTTGGCGCTCTCGCCGACTTCTGTTTGGCTGCCGGTGGTGGTCACGGTGATGCTTTCATTCGAGGCCAGGCCAGAGATGCTCCCCGCCCCTGTGGAGGGGTCAAATGCGGCGGTGAGCGCGGTGCCGTCGTAGGGTTTGGTGGCAGATGGGGTGGTGATGAAGAGGTCGGCCTTCTCCACGGTCAGCGTGCCCGAGACTGTGGTTACATTGGTGAAGTAGGCGGTCTTGTCTTCGCCATTGGCGTTCTTAATCACGTAACTGTTCACCACGTTCTGGCTAGTGCCGACATCGGTCTGGCTACCGCTTGTGGTGGCTTCCACATAGAAGCCGTTGGGCAGACCGGAGTAAGATATAGTGCCATTGATGAGCGGTGTGCCGTCGTACGTTTTGGTGGAGCTTCCAGCCGTGATAGTCACTGGCTGGGTGTTGGGGGTGACAGTAAGGGTGCCGAAATGATTGATCACCGTGTAGTTTTTCTGCTGCGCTATGTTCTCGCTCCAGGGACCGGGATTGCCCCAGTCGATTTCGCAAATGTTTTCGCTGGAGCCCACATCCGTTTGGCTGCCGGTGGGGTAAGTACACCAGACATGCTCGCCATTCTGCAGCCCCTGAACATTCCAGTTGTAGTAGGTCAGCTCCGTGCCGTCGTACTCCTTGGTGGCACTTCCAGTGAAGAGCGTCAGCGTCGCGGGCACGATGACGATACAGCTGTCGATGGGATAGAAGTGGTAGAGGCAGGTCTTGTCTTTACCCGTCTCCGCGTCTTTGATACTCCAACCTACAATTTTATTTCTCACGCTGTCCACATCCTTGATCATCATATTCGGATCCGAAAGAGACACTATCAGCGAGTCGCCTATCCTGAGGGCGAGCTGCCTCCACTTGTCGCTAGTAATATAGTATTCAGCCCGTTCCGGAACCTTCCAATTGTCGTCATATTCCACGACGTTGATTCTGTTGATGTCGTTGAGCGAGACAGGGGTGCCGTCATAGACCTTTTTGAAACCATTGGCGCGGAGTGTCATCTTGGGGTTGATAGGATCGTTGACTTTAATCTGTTTATCTTGATAGCACCCCAAACGGTCAGTGATGGTCATGTAATACAAGCCGTTGGCGAGGTTGGACAGGGTGTCGTAGCCCTTCGGCACACCGCTTTCGTCGGGCGGGTTCAGCGCCTGAATCCAGTGTACGCCTTTGGACACATGGTTCGAATCCCAGTACTCTATCTTGTACGGCGAACCGTCCCTGTTGAATTCGAACTGCCTGATCACAAGCTCAATCCAGCCGTCGTCAGCATCGACGCAGTTGCCCCATTTAGTTGCGAGGTAGTTAAAGGAATACTCATCAACCAATATGGTGTCGTGAGTCTGGCACAAAGGAGCGTTAACGTCGGTGGTGGTGAGATAGTAGGTGTCGGAGGAAAGGTAACGGAGGGAGTCGGGATGACCGTCAATGAAAGATTCATTGTCAATGGTGCCATTCGCCCTTGACCATTCGTAGGTGTATTCTGTGACGGTGTGTTCTGCGCTGAATCCGCCGCCAATGACCGACGCCTTCAGGAATCCGATGTTGTGACCGTATTTACTCCAATAGCTATCCATGCAGGCATCTTGCTTGTCGATGGTCGTCTCCAGCGGTGTTGAGAAGAACAGTTCGATGGCCTTCGTGCTGTTGCAATCCTCACCTTCGGGACTATAGGAATAGAAACCGGGTTCGTCCAAGATTTCGGTGTGGTCGTTGGTCGGCTTCCAGGTGTAGGCAGAGCAGGCCAATATGGTATCGACCTTGATATTTGCCGCCGCAACGTTCAGCGACACCACACGTCGTGCACAGACGTCACCGTCCGTCAGCACCACCATCAGCGAATCTTCTCCGCAGTTGTTGAGCGTGAAGCTTCCGTTGGCGGTATCTGGATTGGGTTCGTTCAACGCGGTGCCCGTGCCGTAGCGGTACCATTTGACACCGGCGGTGGTGTCGCCCTTGAAATCCGCCACGATGCTGTTCACCAGCATGCGCCCGGTCAGGTAAATGGGCTTCACAGAGATGATAGATGCAGTAGTGGTATCGTGGATCTTCAGACGAGGGTATTCATTATTATTATAGGTCCAATAGACTTCCCCGAGATAATCTTTGAGACTATCGCCGATCATTTCGGCGGTGAGGCGGGCTGTGGGGCCATCTGCATCCTGCAGATGTTCATCTTTCAGAGGACAAAGTTGTTTGTCGAAATAACAATGATGAATATTGAATGATGAATTCTGAATAATATTGACAAATGGGTCTGTCAGGGTGTTGCCGCTAACATATCCCGCATTGTAACAATTGTTCATTGTACATTGTGCATTGTACATTGCACCCATGATTCCAGCCACATTCGTTTTACCATGGATTGCGCCGGTGTTGTAGCAATTCTCAATCATCCATTTTCCATTTTCAATTGACCCGACCATACCGCCTACCCTACTGTCTGCATCGGTGGCCGAGATCATACCGTAGTTGAAACTCTGCTTCACGGCCCCGAGATAATTCTCCGTTATCAGTTCTCCATTGTCAATTAACCCGACGATGCCGCCCACAGATTGATTGCCGCGCACATTGCTGCCGTTATAGCAGTCGAAGATTTGGGAGAAAAATGCTTTGCCAATGAGGCCGCCCACAGCGTTTTGGCCTTGAACGACGGGAGTGGAGCTGCAGCTGGACAGGGTGCTGCAGTGGCTGACAGTTCCGTTGCAGAAACCGGCGAGAGCGCCCACGTGGTCGTCGGCCGAGATGGAGACGTCGTAGAGGAAGAGGTTTTTCACGCGGCCCTGGAGATAGCCGAAGAGGCCCCAGAAGTCCAAGTCTTCGCTAGTGTTTATGAAACTGACATGGACCGAGTGCCCGCCGCCGTCGAGGTAACCGCGGAAAGGATGTTCTTCCGTGCCGATGGGCAACCAACTATGGTCAATGTAATTCACATCGGTATTGAGGCGGAAGTAGAAGCCGTCGGCATCTGCGGGAATGGGGGTGGCATCGGTCAATAGTTGATTACTACTATAGAAAGATCCATTGGAGTAATAGAACGTCTGGCCGTCTTTGATATAAATCCTGAGTTGCGGGAAGCCAACACTGTTTACGATAAGGGGCTGCTGTTCAGAGATGCCGAAGGAGAGCTGCACGGCGCGAAGGGGGATGGTATGGTTTTCCCCATTACTAAATATAGATTTCGTAGCTTTGATGCGCATGAAGTCGCGCATACCAGAGGCTGTGAGGGTGGTGCCCGAAAGAGTAGCTGCTTTGTCACTGTTTTTGACCTTACTCCATGTGAAGGTACCCGAAGCAGGGGTGTAGGAAGGCATTGTGTAGGAAGTATTGGGGGTGTAGGACAAGTCATAGATATCGCCAATCTGCAACGCTAGTGCAGAAACCTTGCTGGCGTCAGTGTCAGAGATGTTGGACAGATGCGGGTACATACCCTCGCCGTACATCCACGGGCGGTCGTTGGCAAAGGTGACGCCCATCATCTCGGAGGTGGAATGCGCCGTAACCCCCGTCACATCCTCCTCGTTCACGCCCTTGTAGGAGCACATCTGCTTGTCGTAATGGAGGTTGTGGAACTTGGTCGTGTCCGACGTGTAACCGCACACGGCACCGACCATCGAGGATCCCTCGACCCAGCCGGCGGAGTAACCATAGCCGGATGACACGGTAGGATCTTGCTGCAAACCAACTATACCACCCACCAGCGAAATACCTTTCACGATCCCCGTGTGGTAACAATCGGTGAAATGGCAGGCCTCTGACTGATGTCCTATCAGGCCACCCACAAAGTAGCGACCCATCACCAAACCGCTGTTGAAGCACGCACTGACATTGGAAGAGTCCGTCAATGAGCCGACGATACCGCCGACGTAATCGTCTGACTTCGATTCGCAGACAGTACCCGCGTTGAAGCACCCGTTGATGCGGGAACCTTTGACACAAAGGCCCGCGATGCCGCCGATGTAGTTGCCATGCGAAGGAACCCGGCTTTGTTCGTCCACATAGCAGCTGCGGATTTCCGACTGCGTGCCGTTGGAATAACCGGCAATGCAACCGACGTAGGACATAATGGATTTATTGTAACTGTTGTTATAGGAGGTGTCGGCCACCAAGATGCCGTTGTGGTTGTATCCTACGATGCCACCGAGAGTGTCGATGGTGATGCCATAGGCAACGCCCAAGTGCGAACGGCAGGAGTCGATAGTGCCGAAATCGTTGTAGCCGCAGATGCCGCCGAAACAGCTTCCGTGGGTGTAGGTGGCGTTTTCGATTTGGGTCATATCTGTCTGGCAATAGACAATGCGACCGTAGTGGTTGGTGCCACAGATGAAACCGAGGTTGCGGCCTGTGACAGCAGAAATCCTGCTGGGGCTATGGTAGTTACTGCCGACAACTTGAGTTATGAAACAGTTGCGGATGGTGCCACTGTTGAGGTATCCGCAGAGAATGCCGCGGTGGTTGCCTGTTGAATTATGGTTGGTTATGGCGCCGGCAATGGTGAGGTTCTTCACCGTGCCGCCGTAGATATAACCGAAGAAGCCCTGATTGTCGCTTCCCGGAACGAGGAAATTAGCGACGGTGTGGTTGCCGCCGTCGAAATGGCCAAGGAAGGGACGGTTTTTGGTACCGATAGAGGTCCACAGGTCAAGAACATTGTAACTACTCCCACTACTCGTAGTGCCATGAAAAGCAAGATCAACATCGGTCGTCAGTTTGAAGTAGAGGTTGCGGCCGCCGTCGGTAATTCTAATATATTGAGAGGCGGAACTGTTGCTCGGGGTACTGGTGAGGAAGGTTTGTGTGGCACTGTTGTAATAACCCGATCCTTGGTTGATGATGGTACGGAATCTCGTTAGCTGTAAACTGTCTTTGATAATGATCGGATTCTCCTCGGTAAGGTTCACCCAAAGTTGCACCTTGCGGTAAACAGGATCGTTGGTACCAGCACCCTTGAAACCCAACGTGATAAAGCCCTGAGCAGGATGATTGTTGGTGCTGGGGATGGTGGCGGTGATAAGGTTGTTGCTGGGAGACCCTAACGACACGCAATTGCTGCCACCAACACGTTGCCAGTTGCCGCCATCGGCATAATTTAACGTGAATTGGTGGGAGACGGTGCTGTAAGTCTCTTGAACATCCAGTTTGGCCCTCATGGCAGATGCCTTGGAGAGCGTGCTGTCGATGTTACGAACGTTCTGCAGTTGGGGATAATAGTGGCTGCTATAATACCAGGTATTAGTAGTGGCGTTTTCACCCCAAATGGTATTGTAAAAATTGACGTCCCCTCCCGTTCCCATCATAGTGGTGGTAAGCACTCCTTCGGCTACACCAGACTGGTCGCTGCCATCGATGCCACCTACGAGCGACATCTGCTTGTCGTAGCAGCACTTGGTAACGGATGATGGAGAATTGATAATTCCACCAACGATGCTACCGACATGCATACCGGAAGAGCGCACGGTGTTGGAAACATAGCAACATTGAATGGTTATGGGTGATTGGTGATTGGTTATTGAGCTGTCGATGGCGCCGCAGATGCCGACGAACCTCTGCAGCCGGTGATGTGCGGGTCTTCGAGAACCAAATTGCTTATCTCGCCCTTGCTATAAACAAAGAGTGCGCGATCTGTGCCGTTCGTCATCGTGAGGTTCATCAACTTATGCCCCCGTCCGTCGTAAAAACCGGTGAAGCAGGTGTCGGCGTTCTTGCCGATGGAGACCCAGTCACCCTCGCTGGCAAGGTCGATGTCGGCGGTTTGTATCCAGTGGATGTGCGGAAGGGAATCGCGGGGAATCAGGAAGCGGTGGTAGATGAAGTCCTCGTTTGCGTTGATGCCGTCGCGGAAAGCGAGGAAGTCTTCCAGATTGCTGATGAGGAAGGGGTTCTCGGCGGAACCGACGTACGGGGGAATATTGACCACCGCATCGTAATAGCGGGTGCGTCCAGCCACCTCTACGGTGAGGCGCACCACACCCTGCTTTTGCAGATAGACATTCCAGCTGTTGTCGGGCGCATAGTACTCTCTGCGGACAGCATCGGGCCAGAGACTGTCAAGGGTCCACGTAATATCCAGACTGTCACACCCTTTCCACAGCACGAACGACTCGGTGAGGTCGGAGAGTTTCATGTGCTTGCGCTCTTGGTCATTCATGTTGTTGATGGTACTTTGGCCGTTGCCATTCGGTTTCATGAAGACATCGAGAAACGGAACGAGGGTGGCGGTCACAATGGAATCTTGGGGGTAATCCAATTCGAGGCGGTAGGTGACATTTATCGGATCGTTGAATGGATCCGGGTAGGGGTAAACATTGCACAGATAGGTGTTTTTCCACAAGCTGGGCTTCTGATTTTTGATGTCGAAATACATCTGGCTGTAATAGGTCATGTCGTAGGTGCTGAGGGCTGCGGCACCACGATTGTCTCGCCAATCTGCCGGAACCCATGACGACCCAGGAATTGACGGAAGGTCGCTCAGCTGCCAGTCGAAGTAGCAGGTATCCACCCGGATGCTATCAACCTCTGGATCATAACTATTGCTGCCGTAAGGGGAGAGCGCGTAGCCGTAGATGCCGCCTATGTGGTTGTTGACAATTTCTTCGTTCGTGCCGATACCTCCGTGGGTCGGGTTTGCACCCGAGAGGGCTGTGCCGACCATATCGGTGGTGCGAACAATCATGGAGGAGTAGCACTGACGCACGGTGCCCTTCTCCACCTTGCCGACAAGTCCGGCAACATAGTCACCGGTGCAATCGACATGCCCGGAAGCGAAGCAAACGCTGATTTCGGGCAACATGGGGGAAGACTGCGTCCCCGCAGTCGTATCATCATACGCTGTCATCAGTCCAATGAAGCCGCCCACATTGCTGCCGTTTGCGCGGATGCTGCCCTCGAAGAAACAGTCGTTGATGTGGCCTCCTGAGAGTTCGCCCACAATACCGCCGATGTTGCTGGCACCTCCTCTAATGTAGGAATTGACAATGCCGAGTTTTTCGATGTGTGCATCCCCCTCCATTTTCGAAAAGAAGCCTACACCCACAGTGCCGTCCGGACAGTCGATAAACATACCGCTGATCGTATGCATATCACCGAGTAAGTGGCCTTTGAACACAACCCTCTCGGGCCAGACGGTCCAGGATGGGTCAATCTCGCCGTCGCAGGCAGCCAGATTTCCCTGGTTGAGGGTGATGTCATTCGGTATCAAGAAATACTTACCTTCGCCGTAGGCGGGAATGGTGTCGTAGGTACCGCTGGTGGGAGGCGTTGTGCTACAGATCCACTCTTTGCTGTAGCCATATCTATAAAAGTAGAACTCGTTGCCAGTACTGAGGCAGTTGGCAAAGGCCACTAACTCTTCAGCTTTACGGATCCGGTACGGATTATTGGGCGTGCCATGACCACCCTGTGCATTCGCCGTGCCCCCGGCAAACAGAAGCAGGCAGAAAGGCAGAAGAAGGAAGATATTCTCTTCAGGGTGATTACGGCGATAGTGCCCTGCACGGATGAGCATGCACGCAAGGGCTATGAGTACCAAAGCTCCAACAATCAGAAGGACAATCAGTTTCGTTGACATAATAATCCAAATTCAGCGATTGCAAAGATACCATATATAATATAAACAAATTTTCCTCTAATGGAAAATTCCACCAGAGGAAAAGGATTTTTCTGGAAAAAGAAAGGAATTCGATTGAAGGAAATCGTAGAGACGCACGGCCGTGCGTCTCTACCACATGCAGGTTCGTTACATTCCCCTATACGTCGATGGCGTCTCCTTGCCCTGTGCCTTGAAGGCCTTGGTCATGGAGGCTTGGGAGGAGAAACCGCAGCGCGCGGCGATGTCGGCGTACTGGTCCTCGTTGGCACGCCGCACGGCGTTCCTGATTCTCAGCGCCATGCGCACGGAGAGACTGAAGTAGGCAACGAAGAGGAGGCTCACCGCCCCCACACTCCAAACACGCCACCCTTCGGGCATGTCAATAAGGTTTACCGCCTGCAGGAACATCGGCAGCAACACTAATATGGCGGGAATAAACAGCCAGTAGCCATTGAGCCGGTGCTTGATTTCGGGGAAGAAGTAGCCCTCACACATGATGAGCATCTGGATGGAGAAGCAGAGCAGCGAGAAAGCGTTAACGTAGAGCAGCGCGTCGCTGTCGCCAATCTGCAGCAGGTAAGGAAGTTCGAAAATTTGAAGCAGGTAAATGATGCCCACAGCGCGCTGTGCCGGGAACAACTCGTGAAAGTGCTCGCGGTAAGCCTCCGGCCGGTAGAACCACTTCAGCAGCCACCCGTAGAGGTGGGTGACGATGAACGCCAGGTTGGCGGAATAGAGTATCATGTAGGTGGTGTCGGTCATTGTGCGGGGGTAAGGTTTAAGGTTTAGGGTTTAGGGTTTAAGGTTTAGGGTTTAAGGTTTAAGGTTTAGGGTTTAGGGTTTAAGGTTTAGGGTTTAGGGTTTAGGGTTTAAGGTTTAAGGTGACGTTTCGTTGTAGAGACGTCATAATATGGCGGCTCTTCAATGCCATAATATGGCGTCTCTACAATGCACGTCTAAAGTCTTAGGTCTCACGTCTTATTCCGGCATCACCTTTCGGATGCAGCGGACGCTCATCTTGTCGGTTTTGCGGTGTTGGGTGTTCACGATGTCGCCGCACCAGTAGTTGATGCTGCTGCCAAAGACGGTGCTGCCCGGGGTTGAATCGGAGCGCCAGAAGTGGTAGCCAGTCATCAGATCCTCGAAGCGGGCGAGGGAGCTGTTGTACCAGCCGCCGCCGCGGGCGTTGAAGCCCGTGCCGTCCGCCACACCCTCGTAGCCGCTCTGCCAGTACAGGGTGCTCGGATCCTTCAGTCTGTCGGTGGTACCAGCGGTGGTGTTCAGGAGGGCGAAGTCGGCCTCGCTGCCCACACCCCAGTTGTCGGGACAGATACCCTGCACGTACGGGTCGCCGCAAGTGCCGGTCTTGGTTTCGGGAACGGCGGTGTCGTCATCCTCCTCCACCCCAACAGCGGTGTACCAAGTGTAGAGGTAACCGAACTTACCAACATTGTCTCCGTTGCCACCGTAAGCGGTATGGACTCCCGTTGCCCAGCGGATGTTCTCGTTAAGCCAGCACTGTGAACCGACGCGCACGGCACCGTAGGTGTATCCCTGCCACTCAACACCCGTACAAGGCTTGTAATCCACGGTTACCGTCTGGCCGCAGGTGGCCAGCTCGTTACCGCAGTCATCCAGCAGCGTCCAAGTGACCGTGTGCGTGCCTTCCGAAAGCGGGGTCAGGTTGTTGGTCACCGTGTAGTGACCAGCAGCGATGTCCGGCAGTGTGGGCGAGCCCACGAGGGTAACCTCCGTGCTGGTTTCGCAGTCGTTCAGGAAGAAGTGTTCCGGCTGAGGACATTCGAAGCCGGAGGGTTCCGTCACGGTCAGCGTGCCGTTCACGTAGTTGATCGTATAGAAGGAAGTCACATCCGTGCTGCCCCGCATGATGACGGCGTTGCTGGGCACGTTGTCGCTGGTGCCGAGGCAGAGCTGGCTGCCGGTAACTTTACAGAAGCTCAGCACGTCGTCGAAAGCCAATACGCCGTCGGTGAGCGCATATCCGCTGTTGGTGAGCGGGGTGCCGTCATAGACTTTCGAGTCGGTGGCCGCCGTGATGGTGATGGTGCTCGGCAGAATCGTCAGTTTCACATCGAAGACGGGCGTATAGCTGGAAGTCACGTCCTCTCCAGCCGTATTATGGATAGCAAATCCAGACTTGTTGATGATGCATCGAGGGTGGCCTGGAAGGAGCCGTCGTGGTTCTCGTACACGCCAATTGCCTCGCTTTCAGACAGCATCGTACCGGAGACCAGCACATCGCCATTAACCAAACCACTGACGTACAGTTGATTATACGTCACTCCGAACTTGGCTGCATCGTAGAGTTTGGTGGAGTCGAGCGTAAGGGTCAAAGGATACTTCTTATCGACCTGGATGGTAATCTCTTGCGTCACCGTGCCGCAGTTCGGGGTCATATTGCTCACCGCCGTGGCGGTAATCGTGTAGGAACCGGCCGCAACAGGCTTGCCAGAGATGGTCTGCGTGGAGCTGTTGTAGCTGAGTCCGTCAGGCAACTCGGGTGTCTGTATCGTCGAGTAGGTGTTGGTGATTTCCACCGGGGTGATGGTTTCGCCGTAGGTGATGGTCTGGGAGATCGGGGAGGCGGAGATGGTGGGGAGGGGGTTGACCGTGATAGTCTGTTCCTTCTCCGTCTCTTTGCCGCACGCGTCCGTCGCCTTCCATGTTCTGACGATGGTCAGCGTTCCGTCGGTGTTCTCCACCGCATCAGCATCCTGATACGTAACCACCACTGTAGAGCAGTTGTCAGCGGCATCCGTCACATTTCCAGTCGCTTCGGGGGTGATGGTGTAGGTATTGTCGGCGTTACGGCAGATGGTGATGGGGGCGGGAACGGTGAAGGTGGGATACTCCTCATCCTTCACGGTCACGCTTTGGGTGGTCATCGCGCTGTTCCCGCACTTGTCCGTGATCACATACGTACGCGTGAACGTCTTCTGGCAGGTGCCGCTCACCGCACCGTCAGAGCTCGTAACAACAAGTTCGTCATCGGACGTGCAGTTGTCGCTGATTGTCAGACCGTTCGCGGTCAGGTAGGCAATCGTGTTCGTCGCAGGAGCATCGCTCACCGCGCATCCAGAGACTGTCAGGGCGGCGAGGGTGCCCGTGACTGTCGGGGCGGCGTTGTCTTTGCCGTTGACGCTCATCTTAGGCTTCGGTGACACCTCGTTGCCGCAAGCATCTGTGATAGTATAGGTTCTCGTTACTTTCCATCCACAGTTATTCGTCAGCGTATTCACGTCATTGACTGTCACTGTCACATTGCCGCCGCAGTTATCCTCGTACAGAGCTTTCGCCTGCTCAGCTGTCAGCATTTCACTCAAATCCGCATTGGCAAAGCAACTGTTCTGGCCCGTGATGTCCAATACTGTCGGCCAGCTCTTGCCAGCTGCCAAGGTCGGGGCCGTCTGGTCGCTGCCGCTCACGCTCATCGTGTTCGTCACACTGTGGTTGCAACCATCCGCTATCGTGTAGGTGCGGGTGATCTTCCAACCG
>CAJOKR010000061.1 GCA_905235135.1 uncultured Bacteroidales bacterium | reverse complement strand
ACATCGACCTGCACAAACCCTACGTTGATACCATCGTGCTGGTTTCCCCGACGGGTCAGAAGATGTACCGCGAGAGCGACCTCATCGATGTATGGTTCGACTCCGGCTCGATGCCGTACAGCCAGCTGCACTACCCGTTCGAGAACAAGGAGTTCTTCAAAACCAACTTCCCCGCCGACTTCATTGCGGAGGGTGTCGATCAGACTCGCGGCTGGTTCTTCACGTTGCACGCGATAGCCACCATGCTGTTCGACAGCGTGGCCTATAAATCAGTGATTTCCAATGGATTGGTGCTCGACAAGAACGGCAACAAGATGTCCAAGCGGTTGGGCAACGCCGTGGATCCGTTCGAGATCATCCACAAATACGGTCCCGACGCGACCCGCTGGTACATGATCACCAACGCCTCCCCGTGGGACAACCTCAAGTTCGACGAGGCCGGTATCGGCGAGGTGCAGCGCAAGTTCTTCGGCACGCTGTTCAACACCTACAACTTCTTCGCACTGTACGCCAACATTGACGGATTCACGTACAAAGAGGCGGAGATTCCGTTCGCCAAACGTCCCGAGATCGACCGCTGGATTCTTTCCGAGCTGAACACGTTGGTGAAACATTGTCAGGAGAACTACATCGACTACGAACCGACCAAGGTGGGCCGTGAGATTCAGGACTTTACGGACGCCTACCTCAGCAACTGGTACGTGCGTCTCTGTCGCCGCCGCTTCTGGAAGGGCGAATACAGCGAGGACAAGATTTCCGCCTACCAGACGCTTTACACCTGCTTGGAGACCATCGCCAAGATTGCCTCCCCGATTGCGCCGTTCTTCATGGACAAGCTCTATCAGGACCTCAACCGCGTCTCCGGCAAGGAAGCCTTCGAGTCGGTGCATTTGGCCGACTATCCCGAAGTGCACGAGGAGTTGATTGACAAGGAGTTGGAAGAGCGGATGCAGCTCGCGCAACAGTTCAGCTCCATGGTGTTGGCGTTGCGTAAGAAGACCAACCTGAAAGTGCGTCAGCCGCTGTCCAAGATCATGATTCCCGTGATGGACGAGCATTTCAAACAGCAGATTTCGTTAGTGCAGGATCTGATCTTGCACGACAACGTCAAGGAATTGGTGTTCGTCAGCAACGAGGACGGTGTCTTCGTGAAACGTATCAAGCCCGATTTCAAGAAGTTGGG
The DNA here is from genome assembly GCA_905235135.1 of uncultured Bacteroidales bacterium. Classification (GTDB taxonomy): domain Bacteria; phylum Bacteroidota; class Bacteroidia; order Bacteroidales; family WCHB1-69; genus F23-D06. Next base: position 13,921 of record CAJOKR010000061.1, on the reverse strand, counting down.
ACCGAAATACGGCAAGATCATGAAGTTAGTGGCCGCCAAAATCACGGGCTTCTCGCAGCAGGAGATTGCGCAGTTGGAGAAGGAAGGCGTGATGAGGTTCGAAATCGAAGGGCAGCCCGTGGAGATCACCACCGACGATGTGGAGATCCAGGCACAGGACATCCCCGGCTGGGTGGTGGCCAACTTCGACGCGCTCACCGTGGCTTTGGATATCGAGGTCACCGAAGAGCTGAAGAACGAGGGTTACGCCCGCGAGTTCGTGAAGTTGGTGCAGACCTACCGCAAGGAGAACGACTTCGAGGTGTTGGACAAGATCGCCGTCACCGTGGAGGGCAACGAGGTCATCACCCCCGCTTTGAAGGCCTTCGAGCAGCACATCTGCAACGAAACCCTCTGCACCTCCCTGACCATCGCCGACACGGTTTCCGACGGCGTGGAGATGGACCTGGAGGATGTGAAGGTGAGGGTGCGGATTGAGAAACGGTAACGGGAATAACATCGACCACAAAAATTCAGGAAGCGGAACGCAAAATCTGATGCAAAGACAAGGCGAATCGCGTCCTGATTTTTTGTGGTTATATGACATTTGTTTTAGGATTTTTGTATTTTTGCGGTCAAAAAGGACATGAAGTGCATTCAAGACATATATGATGCAATTGAGAATGGAGGCTTCAATGCATCGGCACTTCATCTTATTGATGAATTTGTAAACGATATAGAAAATGGATCAACAGACCTTCCTCGATTTAATCAACAAGAGCATTCAGGACTCTGTAAGGCAGGTTCGGCTCTTATTGGGGCGTCCGTCATCGCAAGCTACGCTGCAAGAAGCCTTACAGCAGGTAGCCATGCTGGAGGCAGCCAAAATGTCCCAAGCAGCTGGGAAATAGACGAGTTGCAAGAACGGCTCATAGAAGAATGGGCAAGAGCTGCCAAGTTATGGGTAGAGTCTTCTGACAGCATAGTGAGCAAAGGATTCGGCCCTATGATAGCCCAAGGTGCTGAAGCCAAAGTGTATTATAGGGATGGTTCTCCCGCAGTGCTTAAGGAGCGGGCATCCATATATTCAACAACACAAAAGGCTCTTGATGCAATTGCTCTTCACAATTATCTCTTCCCTGAAACAGCCATGCATGTTATAGGGTTCACTCGCGACACAGACGGTCTATTCCGAGTCATCCTAATACAACCTTATGTTCGCTGTAAGCGTCTTGCAACAAAAGAAGAAATTGATGAACTGATGAAAAAGGGTTCCGCGACAATTGGTCGGGACAAGGCGTAAACGATATCTCCGATCGTTTAGTGTTAGAGGATATGCATCCCGCCAACGTGTTCATAGATGAAGTTAGCTCACGCGCCATTTGTATCGACTGCATTGTCAAGTTTGCGAAATAAACCATATGATGTGCGGGCAAGATAAACAATAGTATTCACCAAAACCCGATAATTTAGTGACGAGCTAAAATATTTTCGTTCAGTTAATTATAAACATTTTTCACTTATGAGAAAGCATATTTTACTAATAGCCATCATATTCGCAAGCACATTGGCTGCCTTTGCGCAACAGTATGTCATTATAGACACCGTCTATGCCAAAATAGACCGCTGTTTCCTATATGCCGATGGAGATTTCTGGTTCAGACGCAACATCCATGACGACATAGTTCCCTGTACGAAACGGGAAAACGGAAAAACATTTCTCTATTTCACTGATATTGATACAGCAAAATTCCAATACGAGTACAATTTTTCGCAATGCAGCAGACTGGTCGTCATCAGGAAAAAACGTGTCAGCTATGTGGATTTTGTCCCGCAACCGGATTACATGGACACGCTGCGCACGGGCAAAACCTTCGCTGTTTCGCAGCAACGCGACATTCCTACGTTCACCTACCAGTCGGCAGATGCGCCCGAATTGCAAGTGCTGCGGTTGAAATACAACTTGGATTCTGTTGCCGGCACAGGAGATGAAGTGACACGAATATTGAATGTTCTGCATTGGGTGCATAATCACATCCGACATAATGGTAGCGCAGGCTTGCCCAAGAAGGAAAGGAACGCGGAAACGATTGAAAAGTTTGCCCAAAAGAAGGGGGTGAATTGCCGCGGTTTGGCGCTCTTTGCCAACGAATGTTATCTGGCATTAGGTTTCCGCTCGCGCGTTGTCACCTGCTTGCCCCGAAATTACTATGACGATTGCCATGTAATCAATGAAGTCTATTCTGAACAATTGGGCAAATGGCTGTGGATTGACCCCACCAATGAAGCATACGTGATGGATGAGAACCAACAGCTGCTCAGTATCTTTGAGGTGCGTGAGCGAATCATCCAAGACAAACCGATTGAGCTCAATGCAGAGGCCAATTGGAACAATCAATCCAAAGTTTCCAAGGAATATTATTTGGATTATTATATGGCCAAAAATCTTTACTATCTTTCGTACATCCTTCATTCCTCGTATGGAGCCGACTCCCGCACGCCCGAAAGTACAGTAGAATTTTTGACACTAAAACCTATGGAAGTGGAGCAAGGAGTACCCGTGGAAGAAACCCAGTCTGATAATGTCACCATTCGGGAATACTTTACCAACAATCCTGATTTGTTGCGTTAAACTTTTATAATGTTAACTGCGATTTATATTAATCGTCGTTTACATTTCGCGGCGCTGTTTGCCTACCTTGATGTTTTACGGACTTCACACCAAGGTCGGCAACAACGTGAAGAAGTAAAAAATTGAAGTCCCCTCAAATGATATGCATTTGCTCTTAAATGTTTCTTTTGGTATTTTCGCATTCCTTCCTATGGGATGGCTGTTTATGGCTTTCATCATTGTAGGAGAGGCTTTTCTGATGAGTAAGTATCTGATTCAGCGGAAGTTCAACAAGAGAATTTGGGGATCTGCAGCCATTTCCAACATTGTCAGCGGTGTCATTGGAATCATAATAACCATGATACTAAATGGTGGATGGTGGCTTGTCGTCTGGTTTCCCTGGGTCAGCTCGCATGAGGTGAATATTCATAACCCCATCCACTTATTGGGTCTGATTATTTACTATTTCGCGGCAATGATTCTCTCTGTTCTGATTTGAGCTGCTGGCGAATCATCTTATCCTCAAGAAAGAATACCCTTTCAAGAAAACCCTTAACGCAACACTTATAGCCAATGCATTCAGCTACTTTGTTGGGGCTGTGCTGATTACCCTATTGGTGATGTTGTAGGCCCTTATTTCATTTGGAGAGTATGACGGGCGGCTGTCGGAGGTCCGGCTATACGTCGCGCACGTGAGTACGGAGGCGATGTAGAGACGCGCCATGGCGCGTCTCTACAGACCGAAACCGATAAAATTACATTGAAGGAGCGAATGGTTGTTCGCTCCTTTTTATTATGCATTGAATATTAATGTGGGGTTGTGATAAAAAAGTGTATTTTTGCAGCGTTATAAAGAAAAAGCAACTATGACTACACTTGCATTGAACAATCTTTGGACCTATTTGCAGGGGTTGGCTCTCTCGCAGAGCGACAAGGAATGGCTAGCCAACAGGCTGATTATGTCTGCCAATACCGCTACGGCCACATCCGAGGAACGGAAAGCCCGTTTTTTGGAACTGGCAGGCTCATGGTCGGAAACGGCAGAGGGTGAAGAGTTCTATCAGATGATGAAACATCGCAATGAGGAACGCCCCGCCAACCGTAATGTTACATTCCCCCAAGAATAGCTGCTTATGAAAGGTTTTATTCTTGACACAGACACGTGGATTGAGTATTTCCATAACCGTGGTAAGGTGGCCGAACATATTGCGGCTACTCCTGCCAATGAAATTTTCGCATCTGAAGTGACTATTGCGGAACTCACATACGGAGCTCTGCACAGCAAAGCAGTTGCTCGTCATCTGCAAGAACCGAAGGAGATTGCTGAAACATTTATCGTACTTCCTCTTGGTGATTGGACACGGGATTACGCTGAAATCCGCCATTCTCTTACAAGTCAAGGTCTTGTAGTAGGTGATTTTGATATCCTGATTGGTGTTACCGCACGTCAGTATGGGCTAACTGTTGTTACACACAACATCAAGCATTTTGAAAAAATGCCTGGGGTTGAGTGCATTGACTGGTTGAAGTAATCATATAATGACGAATGGTGATCACGCCACGAGAAACCGACTGATTCTGATTTTTGCGTTGAGCCTGTGCTTTCTGCAAGGCTTCTCCCAAAAGTCCTATTTCGGCGGAGGTGTTGTATTCGGCAATACATTTTCAGCGATGTCTGCGGATAACATTCCTGGATATTGGAAAACAGGAATAACAGCTGGATTATTCGGCAATGTGAAACTTGTCGACAACTACAATGTACGTATGTTGCTGCAACTGGATATGAACTTCACCATGAAAGGCACCCGCTCCAAGCCTAATTTCGGTGTTGAAGGATTGGCACGTAAAGACAAGCTTTCAACGTCTTTAGGCTACATAGAATTTCCGCTTCTATTACGATTCCGCTTTAATAGCATTAAGACTGACAATGATGGAGTGTGGCTTGATTTAGGTCCATCAATCGGCTTTCTGCTGTATCAAAGAACAGTACAACGACACCATATCAGTACTCCTGCCGGCATTTCAAGTTGGAGCGATGTGTGGGACGACTATTATGACCTCAATCGGTTTGAGTTTTCTTTTCTTGCGGGCCTTTCCTACGTCTTCAAACGTCACCACGGCCTGTCACTCCGCTTCAGCCACTCCCTCATCCCGGTTGGCATCCCTGAACAAGAAGTCACCACCGGAATCCTCAAGAAACACTACAACTCCACGTTCTATTTTGTGTACTCGTTTCAGTTTTGATCCGGCTCTACCTCGCGCACGTGAGCACGGGGCGGGGTGATGTAGAGACGTGCCATGGCGCGTCTCTACAACCCCAAATATCAACCCGTATTTTATTAACATTCAATATATTACACCCCCGAACAACAAAAAAATCTCACATTTCACCCAAGATTCTCCCCAAATCTTACGTTTATATAATAAAGAACCCACCCAAAATGTAAGATTATGAAATGCAAACTCCTCTGCGTGTTGTTATGGCTCTGCGCCACCGGTGTCTCCGCACAGCACCTCACCGTCAAGAATTACCAGAAGAAAGTACACCCCGGCCTGACAGCCATCACAATGGAGCTTTATCGCGACCAGAATCCAATCTCCAACGTCGATTGGATGGAGTACCTCTACTGGCTGGAGCAAATCTACGGGAAGGAGTCGGCCGAGTACCAAGCGGCGCTCCCCGACAAGCAGGCACTCAGGCAGCTGCTCCCCGACAGTCTTGCAGAAGTCTATGCGAATCATCCTGCATACAGGTATTCCCCCGTGTTTGGAGTCTCGCCAGCGCAGGCCCGCGCCTACTGCGAATGGCGCACCGACCGCGTGGCAGAGCAGATGCTCGTCAGTCTGGGAAGGATGGACTATGACTCCAATCAGACACCCGAAAACTACTTCAGCGTCAAGAAGGGGATGATGCCGGCGGATTTGAAAACGCTCTATTTCTTCCTGCCCGAGGGTAATATCGAGACGTGGTACGGATTTTCGTGTTTCGCGGAGTGGAGGTAGTAGAGACGCGGCGCGCCGCGTCTCTACAGACCGAAAACAATAAAATTACATTGAAGGAGCGAATGGTTGTTCGCTCCTTTTTATTATGCATTGAATATAAAGGTGGGGTTAAGATAAAAAAATGTATCTTTGCGGAACTGGAATTGTGGACAATGGAAAGGTTTGTGAATCTCATCAATGTGAACTGCGTTGTATTTTGGCAGATGAGGTGGTTACCCACTAAGCGAAAGTTAAAAAAGGGAGACTATCTTCGACATGCAGAAGCCGAGTTTAACAGCGCATTTCGGTACGAGTACTATTCTCTTTTGGGGGTGCTATGGTTCGTACCAATGGCCGCCCTTGTTACGAAATTAAACGTCAACAACTTTTGGACCCTATCTACAACACTTATTCTATCTTTAGTTTTTTCCCACCTCTTCCACTGGTATTTCCTGACGTATAAGAACAAATGGCGTAAATACTGGAATGAATACGAGCATCAGACAAAACGACAACGTGTTGTCTGGGCAATAATCACCATTGTAACATATATCCTTTTTTTCGGTTTCTGTACGATTGGGGCTTATTTGATATTTAAAGCATAATACACCTTTTCCCAAACTCCACGTTCTATTTTGTGTATTCGTTTCAGTTTTGATTCGGTTCTACTTCACGCACGTGAGTACGGAGGTGGGAAGCGTGAAGGTTAAGTTTGTGGTAGTGAGGAGTTAGCAGTTAGTAGTTTATGTTGGCAGAAGTATCGTTTAAAACAATGATTGAAGGCAACGTGATATTAAAACAATTTGTATCTTTGCCGATTGAATTCAAAATGTTTGTTCGATATGATTATACCACAAGGAAACAGCAAAGAGGCACTCAAACAACGTGAAGAAATCATTTCTCAAGTCTATCGCACTTGGACGGAGAACAATCCGACCAAGCAGGTTTACAACCGTTCATTGAAAGACAACATAAACATCCGCTTCCTCTCTATTACAGAGACTATACGTCATGCTGCCAAAACGTATGAGTCAACACTTGCGATGTTGCAACTTGACTCTATACTACGAAATGCTGTCAAATACGGAAAGCCGAAACCTCCCAAGAAAGGCGTAAAGAATCAGGCGGTATTTTCGCAAATGCGGGAAATGCATTATGACTTGGCAGGAGTCGGAACTGTAAAAATGATGGTGGGCATTAAACGAACAGGTGAAATAATCCAATACTGCATCACTGCAATACAGAAATAAAAAAAAGAAATCGACAGGTTGGCTCTCCGAAGGGTCATCGCCAAATTGTGGACGTCTGAAACGGACTGTTCCCCTATTGATTTCCAGCGGCAAAAATACACTTTTTTTAATATCTGAACATTGAACAACAAAAAAATTCCACATTCCACCCAAGATTTCATCCCTTTCTAATGTTTACAAAATAAAGAACCCACCAAAAATGTAAGATTATGAAATACAAACTTCTTTTCGTGCTGTTATGGCTCTGTGCCACCGGTGTTTCGCGGAGTGGCGATAGTTTATCTAAAAGTGTATCTTTGCGACCTCAATTTGTCACGAAAAGGTGATTTGTGAAACGAAAACCGGAAAGAAGCGAATGAATAATCCGATAAAAGCCATTACGACGGCAGTCTTGCTGCTGTTTGCGGCGCTTTGGCAGGCACCGGCACAACGGTTGAGCGACCGCTATTTCGGCATCTCTGAACAGGATTTTATTGATACCATCAAGATAAAAATGTGGGACGGGGCCATCATTGTGCCCGTGGAAATCGAGGGGGAAACCAAGAACCTGATGTTCGACACGGGTGCCGGGACAGGGTTCTGGATAGGAGAAGAAGAGCCGTGGAACAACCATCATGTCCTATGCCGGTCTTTTCGGTGCTTCCTACGATACGGTTATAGGTGGAGAACTCTGTTTCCCTGAGATTGAAATCGGCGACATCGTTCTCAAAGAGGTGTGGGTCTCGACCGCCACGCACAACCGTGCCGTCGGTTCGGCCTTGTTGGAACACGTCTCGCTGATTATCGACGCGCCGAAGAAGAGTTTTTACTTCCTGCCCCACGATGGCAATCCGGAAATCACCGTGGCGAACAGGGGAAGAGGCCTCCATCTTGTTCCTGCCGAGGAGGGCGACACCCTCGGGGCGGTGAAGGCGATTGTGCGCAAAGGGACGAAAGCCTACGAGAAGGGACTCCGCAACGGCGATTACCTCATCAGCGTTGACGGCACCCCCATTCCGGATATGTGCACGTATATGTTGCTGGTGCGCCAGGGTGCCACGAAACGCTTTGTGTTCCGCAGTCCCGAGGGGGAGATCAAGGAGGTGGAGTGGTGATTGCGAATTAATCGTATTTTTGTCCCCCGACTGTCACCTTTTCACTTTTTCACGTTATGAATATAGTGAGCAGTGATTAGTGATCAGTGAGTGGTGGGCAGGCAGTCGGCAACAGTATCGAATGGACAAGGCGAAATTTTGGGAGAAGCAGTACCGGAGGGGTCACGGCAGCGTTGTCGGGTCACCACCCGCCGCATTAGCGAAAACGGAAGAAACAACGAATCCCGACCCCGTCATCATCACCCAAAAGGTGCCCGTCCGCCGGACCGTCGTGATCCGCGACACCACCATCGTGTCGGACACGGTGTATCAGGTTATCGGTGAGTAGTGATTGTCACGCCGCGAGCAACCGAATTTTTTGTACTTTTGCGCCGCATTTTCAAGAATGCGGCAAAACCATTATGTAACCTTGTATGGACGCGCATGAACCGTCGTTGTAGAGACGCGCCATGGCACGTCTCTACAGAGAATTGTAAGACAATGATATGGCAGAATATCAGGATGATAATATTGTAACCCTGAATTGGGACGAGCATATCCGGATGCGTCCGGGCATGTATATCGGCAAGCTTGGCGACGGTTCGTCGAGCGATGACGGCATTTACGTGCTGCTCAAGGAGGTCATCGACAACTCCATCGATGAGTTCATGGAGGGCCACGGGCGCACGTTCGACATCACCATCAAGGAAAAACGGGCGTCGGTGCGCGACTACGGGCGTGGCATCCCGCTCAACAAGGTGGTCGATTGCGTCTCCCGCATGAACACCGGTGGCAAGTTCAAGGACGGCTCCGCCTTCGAGGTTTCCATCGGCATGAACGGTGTCGGTGTGAAGGCCGTGAACGCCCTCTCCACGGATTTCGTGGTGCAGAGCGTGCGCGACGGACAGCTCAAACGCGCCGAATTCTCCTGCGGCAAGCTGGTCAAGGATCACCCCATCACTCCCACGGACGAGAAAAACGGCACCCTCATCGAATTCCTCCCTGACAACACCATCTTCGAAAACTTCGACTGGTATAACGAATACATTGACAAGCTCTTATGGAACTATGTCTATCTGAACCGCGGCCTCACCATCAACTTCAACGGCAAGAAGTACGTCTCCAAAAACGGCCTTCTCGACCTGCTGAACAAAGCCACCGGCGACAGCGTCCTCTACCAGCCGATCTACCTCAAGGAGGACGATTTCGAGTTCGCGATGGTGCACACCACCCGCAAGTACGGCGAGGAGTACTACACGTTCGTCAACAGCCAGTACACCGCGCACGGCGGCACGCACCAGCAGGCGCTGCGCGAGGCCATCGTCAAGACCCTCCGCGACTTCTACAAGAAAAACTACGACCCGTCGGATATCCGCAACGCCGTGGCCGCCACCATGTCCATCCGCGTGAAGGAGCCCATCTTCGAGTCGCAGACCAAAACCAAGCTCGGTTCCGAATACATGGCACCGGGCGGACAGACCATCCGCAACTACGTCAACGAAAAGATTGGCAGGCTGTTGGACAACCACCTGCACCGCAATCCCGAAGTCGCCGACGCGATACTGAAAAAGATACAAGAGGCTGAAAAAGAGCGTATAGCTATCTCCAATCTGAAAAAGCAGACTAAGGAGATCCAGAAGAAAGTCAGTCTGCACAACAAGAAACTGCGCGACTGTCGCTTCCACCTCAACACCAACGACCCGCGCGGTTTGGAGTCGATGATTTTCATCACCGAGGGTGACTCGGCTTCCGGTTCCATCACGCAATCCCGCGATGCCAACACCCAGGCAGTCTTCAGCTTGAAGGGTAAACCGGCCAACATCATCAAATCGAAAAGCGCCATTTACGCCAACGAGGAGCTGAGTCTGCTGCAGGCCGCGCTCAACATCGAGGACGGCGTCGATGGACTGCGTTACAACAACATCATCATCGCCACTGATGCCGATGTCGATGGTATGCACATCCGATTGCTGCTTTTAGCTTTCTTCCTGAAATACTTCCCCGATGTGGTGCGCACGGGCCACGTGTTCGTGCTGCAAACACCCCTCTTCCGCGTCCGCAACAAGCAGAAAACCGTCTATTGCTACTCCGAAGAAGAGAAATTACAGGCTGTCAAGTCGTTAGGCAAGAAACCCGAAATCACCCGATTCAAAGGTTTGGGTGAAATCTCCCCGAAAGAGTTCAAAGGTTTCATCGGCAAGAGCATCCGTTTGGAGCCGGTGGTCCTTGACGCAAAAAGCAACATCGACGCAGTAATCGAGTACTACATGGGCAAGAACACCCCGCAACGGCAACATTTCATCATGGAGAATCTGCGGGAGGAGATTGACAACTTCTCGGAAGAATCGTAGTTGGCTGTTGGCTATTGGCTGTTAGCTATTGGCTATTAGCTGTTGGCTGTTGCTATTGGCTCAACCCTTTAACCTTTTAACCGCCTAACCCTTAAACTACAAAACAATATGAAAAAAACAACAATTATCCTGGCCATCCTGATGTTTTCCTGTATGGGAATGATGGCCCAAGTCAAGGTCGGAAAGTACAAAGACTGGAAGAAGACCATTGACCTTTTGGAGGTGAAAGCCTCGTATGATTTCACAGGTCGCAAAACGGTGATTCTGTTGCCGGTGGAGACCAAAGATGTGAAATTACCCGACAAAGGTAACGACAACTACAAGTTGGTGGTCAAGTCGTTGGACAACCTCACGAAATCCGTGGCCACCGAATTGCAGAAGAACCTGCAAAAACAGGGCTACAAAGTCGTTGTGGCCGAGAATGCCGACGTGCGTGACCCTGAAGCCATCGTGTTGCAGCTCAACTGGACGGAGTTCGACCTCGGCAGTCGTGCGTTGCGCGCATGGGTCGGGTTCGGTGCCGGCAATGCCGGTTTCGGCACGGACGGTGTGTTTTACGACGGCGACAATGCCGTGATTACCTTCAGTCACCGCCGCATCGCCCCGCTGGACATCAAGGACTATGAGAAGTTAGCCGCCAAGGGTGTGAGAGAACTTTCGGAAGACCTCGCCAAGATGATTCTTGGTTTGTAAGAACTTGTTAGACAATTATTTCCACTTGTAGAGACGGTGTGCGCACCGTCTCTATGTTTTTTTTTGTGGTTATATTATTTTTTTTTGTATTTTTGCACCGTTGCTTATCCAAATTTTAGGCAACGGTTTTTTATTGAAAAGAAAGCGAGTTTTCGCTTATCCGTCGAAGTGAATCTGGACAATTTGCTGACGATTACACGGATATCGGAAATCAGGCTTGCCTATTGAGTATTTATTGCCAATACGGTGGGGCTGGGTCTTCAGTATCTTGTAATCAGGGAGTCCAGACCCTACTTCGTGGATGCTGTCGAATCAAAAGCTCCACTTTCTTTTTGTATGGTTCAAAAAAGAATGAGATTATTGACAATTAAACAAATAGGAACATGAAAAGAATCACAACCTTCATCGTATTTCTGCTCAGTTTAGCAGGAGCAACCTTCGCGCAATCCGCCATCGTCTCTCTTGGCGGCGACACGCAAGGCAACAGCGGCATCGTGAGCTACACCGTCGGGCAGATTGCCGTGCAGACCGCAGCCAACGGCGACGGTTCTGTGTCCGTGGCGGAGGGCGTGCAGCAACCCTACGAGATTATGACCGTGGGTGTTGACGACTACCCGCAGATCGCCCTCGACGCCGTGGTCTATCCCAACCCGACCGAGAACCTCGCGCAGCTGCAGCTCAACGGCTTCGAGATTCCCGCCGACGGCCTCCGCGCCATCCTCTACGACGGCAACGGCAAACAACTGCAATCTCTTATGGTCACCGACGACCTCACCGCGTTCCAGATCGGGCAATACGCCACAGGCACCTATTACCTGGAGTTGCGCGACGGCAAGCGGGTGCTGAAGACGTTCAAGGTCATCCGCAAATAGAACATAATCATATTCCTTGAGCAGCCCCGGAGGGGCAAGACGCGCGAAGCGCTAATAACCCCACACAAGCTCAGCGCAGTGTGGGGGTTCAACAAAACAAACAGTATTCACCAAATATAAATCGTATGAAAAAACTAATCATTACAACCATCATGGTGCTGGCCGTCGCGGCGGCGATGGCGCAGGCACCCGAGAAATTCACCTACCAGGCCGTGGTGCGCAACGCGAGCAACAGTCTGGTGGTCAACGCCTCCGTGGGTGTGCGCGTGAGCATCCTGCAAGGCTCGGCCACGGGCAGCGCCGTCTATTCCGAAACGCACGTAGCCACCACAAACGCCAACGGGTTAGTGACCCTCAGCATCGGCGGCGGCAACGTGCAGCAAGGCGCTTTCGCCGACATCGACTGGGCGAACGGCACTTATTTCCTCAAAACCGAAACCGACCCGGACGGCGGAACAAATTACAGTATCACCAGTACGCAGCAGATGTTGAGCGTGCCGTATGCGCTGTACTCAAAAGAGGCGGGCAATGGTTTCAGCGGGGACTACAACGACTTGGTTAATGTCCCGCAGATCCCGCAGATTCCCGCAGATGTCAGTGCATTTAACAACGACGCAGGCTACATCACGGGCTACACGGAGACCGACCCGACGGTGCCGGCTTGGGCGAAGGAAGCCAACAAGCCGACGTATAACTACTCGGAAATTGTTAATACACCTACGATTCCGACTGTACCCACGAATGTGAGCGCTTTTACCAACGATGCGGGTTACCTGACGAATTACACGGAGACCGACCCGACGGTTCCCGCATGGGCGAAGGAAGCCAACAAGCCGACGTACAACTACTCGGAAATTGTGAACACACCCACGATTCCGACTGTTCCCACGAATGTGAGTGCGTTCACGAATGACGTGGGATACATCACCACCTATACCGAAACCGACCCGCAGTTCAATGCCTGGGACATGAATTACAACGACCTCACCAACAAGCCGGTGCTTTTTGACGGTGATTACAACTCGTTGACGAATCAGCCGACTATCCCGACGGTGCCGACGAATGTGAGCGCCTTTATGAACGACGCGGGCTACCTCACCGAATACACCGAGCAGCAGGTGCTGAGCATCAGCAACGACACCATTTTCCTTACGGGTGGCAGTTTCGTGAAGCTGCCTGCTGGCTTTGACGGTGACTATAACTCATTGACGAACACTCCCACCATCCCTACTGCTCCCGATAGTGTTAGTGCGTTCACAAACGACGCGGGCTACATCACGATGGCAGATATACAAGTTCTGCTGGACGAGATGAACCACAAGATTGACAGTTTGGAGAATTTGATCAACAACCAGCAGCCGGTTGCTCCTGATACTACGGTTGAACCAGATTTCCACTGTGGCACATCCACCCTCACCGACTACGACGGCAACGTCTATAATACCGTTCAGATAGGCAACCAATGCTGGATGAAGGAGAATATGAGGACGATGCACTATTCGGATGGATCGGAAATTCAGAATGCGCACCAGTCGAATGTCAATGGGGAGTATATACCGGAATACGGCTATTTGTATGATTGGTCGGCGGTGATGCATGGGGCTTCCTCCAGCTCTGCTGTTCCGAGCGGGGTTCAGGGTATCTGTCCCACGGGCTGGCATCTGCCGAGCAATGCGGAGTGGACAACGCTGACCGACTATGTGAGCAGCCAAAGTGAATTCCAGTGCGGCGGCAACAGCAATTACATCGCCAAGGCTTTGGCCTCCACCACAGGGTGGAATTCCAGCCCAAGCCAATGTGCGGTGGGCAACACGCCGTCCAGCAACAACGCCACCGGTTTCAGTGCTGTGCCTGCGGGCTACCACAACAACGGCAGTAGTTTCACCACTTCCGGCAACTACGCCTACTTCTGGACTTCTACGGAGTATTATAGTTCACTCGCATGCTACCGCTACCTGGGCTCCATTTACGCCAACGTGGGCTACGACTTCAACGACGGGTACTACGGCTGTTCCGTCCGCTGCCTCCGCGATGAGGATGGCGGCGGCACCGCCCAAGCCCCCACGGCGACCACCGGCGGCGCCACGGACATCACCGACACTTCCGCCAC
>CAJOKR010000060.1 GCA_905235135.1 uncultured Bacteroidales bacterium | reverse complement strand
TTTATGGCAAAGAGCAGCACCCGCAGGGTAACCATCTACATCAACGGCAAGGAGGTGGAGGCCTCCGTCAAGCAGATACGTTCCGAGATGAACAAGCTCATCAACGAGCAGAACCGCATGGTCATCGGCTCGGACGAGTACATTTCCCACGCCAAGAAAATCAAGGAACTGAGGCAGTACCTCAAGGAGCACGCGCAGAACATCGGCTCCGCCGCCTCCGCGTGGACGGAAATGTACAACAAGGTGCTACAGTTCGGCACTGGCATCGGAGGCCTGACGCAGATCCTCTCCTCGATCGACAACGTGACTTCAACCCTCAAGCAGGTGGCCACCGACCTCGCCGCAATGGACGATGTCTATTCCGATGTCATCAAGACCACAGGCCTCACCCGTGAAGAGGTTGACGAACTCAACGAGAGCTTCAAGAACCTTGACACCCGGAAGAGAGCAGCTCAACAACCTTGCCTACATCGCAGGAAAGCTGGGAATCTCCTCCAAAGAGATGGTGCAGCAGTTCGTTGAGGCGGCGGACATTATCAACGTCTCAATGGGAGACGTTCTCGGTGATGACGCCACGCTGGCCATCGGCAAGATGGTGGATGTTTACAAAAAGTCCACGGACATGCTCAAGGATTACAATCCCGAGCATTTCCTGTGGTGGGAATTGCATCGGGGTATAGTCCCAACCTTGTGCAAATATATTGAGACAATGTGTCTCATGTAGGTGGGATAGTGTGTCTCATGTAGGTGAGACATACTGTCTCAATAGGTGAGACACATCAGAACAATGTTCAATAGGCTATTTGGGTAACGTAGTGGTCGAAGGAGAGAGTGCTGGGGTCATAGCCGGCACGGGCGAAGACAGTCAGGACGTCCTGTTGCTGGCTCGGCGTGAGGAGGTACCGGCCACTGTGGTATCGGTAGTAGGTGCTGCGCGAGCCGAAGCAGTCCGACAAAATCAAAGAAATACACTTTGTCCCGTTTCTGTCCCGATTTTAACGCAAAAATCAGCAATCTACTTCCGTAAATTGCTGATTCTGATTGGATTAAATCGTTTCGCGGAGAGAGCGAGATTCGAACTCGCGGAAGAGTTTCCCCTTCGTCAGTTTAGCAAACTGGTGGTTTCAGCCACTCACCCATCTCTCCGGATTAGGTCGTACCTAAAATCGGCGGCAAAAATACACTTTTTTTTGATACACCGACACCCTTCGGAAAAAAATTCATCCGGCACGATAAATGATTGTTTGTAGGGCAAATAATCATTCGCACATACCCAGCCATAACGAAAAAAGTGTACTTTTGCAGCCTCAAAATTGGCAAATAATGAAGTATTCCGTTGCTCAGATCGCAGAATTGATTTCTGCCGAAATAGTGGGCGATCCCAACGCCGAGATCACCACAATATGCAAAATCGAAGAGGGCGTGCCCGGCGGCCTTACCTTCCTTTCCAATCCGAAATATACCCAATATTTATATACCACCAAGGCCACGGCGGCCATCGTCAACAAGGATTTCACCCCCGAACAAGAGGTCCCTTGCACCCTCATCAAGGTGGCTAACTCCTACCTCGCCTTCGCGCAGCTGCTCAACTTCTACCAGCAGAACAAGCCGCGCAAGACCGGCATCTCCGACAAGGCCTGCATCGCTCCGACCGCCAAAATCGGGCAGAACGTCTATATCGGTGAGTTCGTGAGCGTGGGCGACAGCGCAGTCATCGGCGACGGCGCGAGCCTCTACCCGCAGACCGTCATCGGCGACCGCGTGACCATCGGCGACCGCACCACGCTGTATGCCGGCGTCAAGGTCTATGAGGACTGCCACATTGGCACCGACTGCATCCTCCACGCGGGGGCGGTCATCGGCGCCGACGGCTTCGGCTTCGCGGCCCAGGACGGCGAATACCTCAAAATCCCGCAGATCGGCAATGTGGAGATCGGCAACCACGTGGAAATCGGCGCGAACACCTGCATCGACCGTGCCACGATGGGCTCCACCCGCATCCACGACCACGTGAAGATCGACAACCTCGTGCAGATTGCGCACAACGTGACCGTGGGCGAGGGCACCGCGTTCGCCGCACAGGCAGGCGTGGCCGGTTCCGCCAAACTCGGCAGCCGCTGCATCGTGGCCGGCCAGGTGGGCATCTCGGGCCACATCACCATCGACGACGGCACCATCATCGGCGCCCAGTCCGGCGTGACGCACTCCCTCAAACAGGGCGTCTATCTCGGCAGCCCGGCACTGCCCGCCTCCGAAGAGCGCAAACTCATCGTGTTGCGCCGCAAATTACCCGAACTGTATCAACAATATATAAACAGCAAAAAGAACCAGTAACTTTCATGGCAAAAATGCAAACCACCATTGCCTCTCCGGTTTCTGTATCGGGGAGAGGCCTCCATACGGCACAGCAGGTGACGGTCACCTTTGTGCCCGCACCCGCGGATTTCGGGGTCCAATTCGAACGCATTGATCTGCCCGGACACCCCATCGTCAAAGCGATCCCTTACGCCGTGTTTGACACCTCCCGCGGCACGTCCATCCGGGAAGGGGAAGCGCAAGTGCATACCATCGAGCATCTTATGGCCGCCCTCTCCGGTCTCGGCATCGACAACGTCCTCGTACGCACCGTCGGTCCGGAAACCCCCATCCTCGACGGCAGCTCCCGCATCTATGTGGAGATGCTGAAGGAAGTGGGCATCAAGACCTTAAATGCCCCGAAGAAAATCGGCATCGTGAAAGAGGAAATCTCGTTCTCCGTTCCCGAGAAGCAGATTGAGCTCACCATAAAGCCCGCCGAACGCTTCAAGATGACCGTAAACGTCGATTACGGCACGAAAGTGCTCGCCGAACAACAGGCCGTGCTCGATAGCATCGAGACCTTCGTCCCGGATGTCTATAACTGCCGTACCTTCGTCTTCCTCGACGAGCTGCAATTCCTCATCCAGAACAATCTGGCACGCGGCGGTGACCTCGACAACGCTATCGTCTTCGTGGATAAGGTGCCCGACAACAAGGTGTTGAACGCCCTCGGCGACTTCTTCCACAAGAAAGACATCACCGTTACACCCGATCACATCCTCAATAACACACACCTCCGCCACCCCAATGAGCCGGCCCGCCACAAGCTGCTCGACCTCATTGGAGACCTCTATTTACTGGGAGTTCCGTTGCGTGCGGAGATCATTGCGAACCGCCCGGGCCACTTCGCCAACACCTCCTTCGCAAAAAAAATTCTCGAAAGTTGTAACTTTTTGATACAGCCTGCGTAAGAGTATAGTGATTATGAATTAATTTTCATTGTCTTACATAGGTTAATGGTTTTGGACAGCGGTATGAACTACCGCTGTTTTTTTGTGCGGAAAAGTGACAACATAAATCAGCGAATCATACCTTTTGCCTCCTGCCCATTAACCTATTACTTCTTCTTGTCGTTCCAAGAGTAGGTGAAGATGGTCGGGGTGACGGTCAGCATCAACCAGCCCCAATGCAGGCGGCGCGTGTCGGTGGTGTTTTGGAGGATTTCCATCGTCTTGGTGCCGCGCATATAGGAGTAGCCTGCCGAAAGAGTGACAAAATTCGCGAAAGAGTAGGCTACGCTGAGGTCAATATCATGGCCCAACGCTTTTTTCAATTTTTCATCCTGGATTTTAAGGTCAGCAGAGATGGCGTAGAAGTGGTAAGCGGCGTTGATTTTCAGTCCCCGGACTGGACTGACATTGCCACCGACATAAAGGTTTTGCAAACCAGGGGAGAGGTTGTTCTCATAGTTGTCAAAATAGAAAAATTCCATGGCACCATAAAAATCGTGGTGCGATCCGAACAACGGGGTGAACGCATTGGCCTCTGGATGGTAAATAGCGGCGAAACCGCCATTCACCCTAACGGGATAATTGTCACCACTCAGGTATTCATATCCCGCATACAGGTTGTAAATATCGCTAGGGGTGACTGTGGCCTTCGCACTTCCCATGAAGGCGTTCAACTTCATTCCATGTTCCTCTCTACCCATTTGGTAATAGAAGGAACCTTCCAAATTGACTATGCTGGGGTTTAATGTCAGATATGTACCGACTATTTGTTGGAAGAAAGTTTTATTAGGCTCGTCAAATTTCTCGCTTTGCACCCCGATATTCATACCAAGCAAAGAGATTCCGAAGAAGTTTTTCGGTGTATTGTAGTGGTACCAAAGGGTCTGCATGGTCTTGTAGGGCTGTATTCCATCGGAATAGTAATTGAGACCCGTGGAAATATTTTCTGCATTTTGGTTGTAGGCGAGGATTACATGTACTTTGTGACCATAGCCCTCAAAGCCGAATTTGATTGCGTCGTGGGTGGGCGCAGTCATCGTCCAATCATCGTAACCCAAGATACGCTCGTCGTCGTATTCAAGAGATTGACGACCGATTTTAGTGAAAAGCCCGGTCTTGTTGTGTTTCATGTTGAGCCAACCCTCAGAGAGACTCAAAGTGCCACCTGCCTGTCCCCAAACGCCGGAAAACTGCGGTGAGAGTCTTATCTCCAACCAGTCGGATCGTTTGTATCCGATGTTGAGCCGGTATTGTCCCATGATAAAATGGGCTCTCCGCTCCTGTTCTTCATCATCCACTTCGTCGTATCCGCCCACACGAATCTCTCCACGGGTGTTTAATTTGGCATCTATCGTAAATTCGTTGTCAGGTACAGGTGGGTTGTCATGATCAATCACTACTTGAGCCTGTAGATCAACGGTTGTCAGGATGGTAAAAACGACCAATACCCAACGGGCAATTCTGTGGTAAAATTTATGCATACTTTTCTATTTTTGGTTTATAACTATTACCAAAACTGTTCGCGATGTTTCACAATGGAAAAAAGGTAATTGTTTGTTTTAATGGTTTCAAAATGACACTGTTCCGATTCTTCAAGCACCCTTTTCATATCGTTGCGGATGCCTTCACCAGTGAGTTTGAGGAGAGCCTCTTTTCTCGTCCAGAAATAGAGGAACCGCATCGTCGGGTCTGGCGAGGCGTTGATACTTGCTTGCTCGTCCTCGTTCATCGTGTAGCTAATCAGCGAGGGCGTGATCTTGCGGGGAACCTCCACGTCCGCTCCCACAGGATGATTGCTGAGGGCGCACAAGGCCACATTTCCGGAATGACTGAAGTTGAAATGGATATCGGGTCTGCCAGCAATAAAGGGCTTTTCCTCAGCTGTGTAGTCGAAAACGGGCGGTTCGGTAATCCCGTACTCCTCCCGCAAACCGTCCATCAGCAGAAGATAAACGGCCAACGAGAGCCGTTGACCACTCTCGAAGCGGAATTTCAACGCCTGCTCACGCCGCTGCGCCGACACCCGCGCCAACGCAAGGTCGATGTCAAGCGAATCCACTTGGTCGTTGAGATAGACCATGCTTAATCAATCATTTCAAAAAAATCATCCAGCTTCGTCATCTTGAAAACCTGCTGCACGTCGGGACATACATTCTTCAGATACATCTTACCGCCTTTTGCAGCCACTTCTTTTCTGATCTTCAAAAAAATACGAAGTCCGGAACTGCTGATAAAGGGCATTTTCTCACAATCGAGAATGATATTCTGGTCGGCATTGTCCAGCAAGGGCTCGATGGTTTCTGCAATCTGCTGGGCCGCCACGGTGTCCAAACGCCCGTCAAATGCGGCGGTGATGGTGTTGCCCTCTTCGATGATATTGATGTCCATAATGTTTTATTTGTTTGGTTTGTTTCTAAAAATGCTTGTCAATAATAATCTGCAAAAATAATGATTTTTTTTGTTATTATCCGATTGTTTTTTGCATCTTCAACACATTCCGTCCGTCTTCATACGCATACCCAATCTCGTCCATAATCTCCTTGATGAGGTGGATGCCCAAGCCGCCGATTTTACGCTCTTCGAGGGAGACGTTGAGGTCGGCCTCTTTTTGTTCGAGCGGATTAAACGGGATTCCCACATCACTGATTTTCATATAGATAGCATTGTTCTCAACATGGGCGGAAAGCGTTACGTCGCCTTTTTCGCCCTCAGGATAGGCATACATGATGACATTGGCCAACGCCTCCTCCAAGGCGAGATCGACACTGGACAGAAGGGCTGGATTGAGGCTGTTTTGGTCGAAGAACTTTTCCAAAAACGGTTCTAAACGATCCAGTTCGCCGATATTATTGGTCAGGGTGAGGGTGCACTCATTGGTTGGCGTGTAGTGGATAGCCAAAAAAGTAAGATCATCGCTCTGTTCGGCTTGGTCCACAAACTGCTGCACCGCATCCCGCATCTTGCCGAGTTGCTCCGCCGCAGTCAGCCCACCATTCGCAGTCGCCGTTTCCAATGCCCGTTGCACCCCGAAGAGATCCTTCTGGAGGTTCTCGGCTTCAGTAAGCCCGTCGGTGTAGAGGAACAGCGTGTCGCCGGGAGCTAACGCCAGCTCATCCGAAGTGTATCGCGCGTCGGGGTCCACGCCCATGAGCAGACAAGGCTCGGTACTCAAAAGCTCGGCATGACCGTTCTTGATGATAATCGGCGGGTTGTGGCCGGCGTTGCAGTAGCGGACGATGCCGGTGGATAAGTCCATGACGCCCAGGAACATGGTGATGAACATGATGTCGGGGTTGTTGTCGCTGATGGAGGCGTTGAGGGCCTGCGTGATACTTTCGGGACGGTCATCATGGGCCGACAGCGTGCGGAAGAGGCTGTGGGCGATGGCCATCAGCAGAGCGGCGGGCACCCCTTTGCCGGAAACATCGCCAATGCAAAACAGCAACTTGTTATCACGAATGTAGTAGTCGTACAGGTCGCCGCCCACGAACTTGGCTGGAATTTGCAACCCTTTGACATCAAGTGTGTTGGAAGTCGTTGATAGTTCCTCGGACGGCAACAATGATTGCTGTATGTTGCGGGCGATGGCAAGTTCGTCCTCGATGTGCTGCTCCTTGATGCGTACCTCGTTGAGCTGCCAGAGGTTCTGTATGGAACGGGAGGAGATGAAGAAGACCGTGAAGACGCCCGTCAGAGCCACGAGGGCGAAAAAGAGGCTCGACCGCCGCAGCCGCCAGTACATGTCGGAGTCTGGCACAACGAGAGTCAGGATCATGTTCTTTCCGTCGATTGTCTCAGAGAAGGAATGGACTTTGCCCTTCAGCTTCTGGTCCGCTGGCGGACCGACTAGCACCGTGCCATCACCAGCCACCAGCGTGCAGTAGCTGTGGGGATAGAGCTTGACACTACTGACGATGCTGGAGAGGGTGTCGAGGGTGACATCGGCGATGATTAGTCCCACTGCTTCGCCGCTTGTATCGCGGATAGGAAGGCAGTAGGAGATCATGTAGTCCTTCCCGCCGGCGTTGTCGTAGTAGGGGTCGGTCCAGCTCCCCTTCTCTGAAGCCAGCCCTTTCTGGAACCAGTCCATATTGAGGTAGTCGTGTCCCGCACACCCTATCTGCTCGGTGACCAGCGTGTCGCACCCTTTGTGGTAGCCGACATAGGTTTCGAACCAGTGTCCTTTTTCGGGGTAGTAGTCCGCGACAAAGGCGATGCCCGCACCCATGATGCGGGAGCTGGCCTCCACCGTGTGGTGGGCGATATCGTACATTGCGTCTGGGTCGTCGAGGGCATATTCCGCCATCAGTCCCATGGCGTTCACGGTGGTCTCGATCTTCCCCATGCGGATGTGGATTGTTCTCTCTGTATTTTGCAACGTGAGCTCCGCCCGCCGTTCCGCGGTATGGAGCGCCTCGCGACGGATGTAGAAATAGTAGGCGACACTGACCAGCGCCAGCACGAAGATGGCGATGAACATCTTCAGAAGTTCTTTCTTCGCGAACTGGTATTTGCTAATAGGATAGGGCATAGCGGGGTTTTAAAACGATGCCGCAAAGGTACATAAATTACGAATATGCGCTGTTATTCGAAGAAATGTTCGGCGGTGGAGTGCAACACGGTGTCGGAAAGTTCGCACAGGGAAATCTCGCCGTCGCCGGCAATCCGATTCAGCCGCGACAGGATATAGCGCGAACCCTCGAACTCGCGACGATAAACCTCATCTTCAACCAAAATGTAGTCAAAATCGAACGTCAACGCGTGGGCGACCACCGCTGTATCAGTCCACATGACGGCATACCCCTCGCGATTCATCATCACAAACGGGGTGTTCTGCGGATAGGAGAAGAGGGTCAGGAATCTTGGACCTATTATCCCGTACCCTGCCTCTGTCAGCATCTTGTTCGCGTTCTTATAGCGCACAGCTGTTTCAAAGGCTTCCACCCCTTCCTTGCGGCGCTCCTGCTGCATATCGCGAGCCTTGGTAGTCATAAAACCGGTAAGCACGAGCACAACGACCAAGGACAGCACCCTACCCCACTGTTTTTCGACGTTGGGCAGCATGGCAAGCAGCCCGACCAGCACCATCACAATCGGCAAGTAAAAACTATCCAGGAAATAGTAGTCATGGTAACAAAATTGTTCGAACATGGCAATGGCGAAGAGCACCTCCCCGAACAGCCAGATGGCCACTAACCACCAGAGAGAAAGCGATTTACGTTCGAAGAATGGCGTTTTACCCTTGACTATCAATGTGATAACCACCGCAACAGCCACCACCACATAGAGCCAGTGATGCATCCGTTGGAAATAGTGGAAACGCCAGTGGTCGTGCATGTTTTCGAACACGCAGCGGGCGTTTTCCCAAGTGGTCACGGGCAGAATGCTGGCCAAATAGAGCGAGCCGTACTCGTTGCGGAGGTGCATGCTCCAAAACCACCAGGCGGCAAAAAGCACTGCACCAGCAAGAAACGGAAGCCACGAGACTCTGAACGTGGTCTCCTTTCGGAAGATACGCAAAATCTGGAAACAGCCGACAGCCACCCACATCACCGCAAACGAAGCCCGCACCATCATAGCGAGTGTAAGCAGCAACAAGCTGATATAGAGCATCCAAGTCTTCCCGTCGCGAAGATGTAGCACGTAGAGCAACAATCCGCCCATCGCCAACGAGAGTGCGGGCAGCGTGGGTAGGAACGAGGAGCTGTAGTAGGCGTATGATGGGGCCGTGGCCGTCAATGTGGCGACGAGCAGCGATTTCGCCCGCGAGCGTGTGAGCACGAACGCAAGCAGGTACAACGCCCACAATCCGAGGATGGCCACCGCAAGTGTGAACCCACGGAAAACCCATGGCTCAGTACTGTTTGTAACACCCATCAACACCGCTACGAGCCAGTGGTGCAACGGCAGGTCACAACCCGTCACCAACGATTCAGGATCGTCAAAACCATACTGCTGCTTGTTGTAGATGAGCGTCTGCGGATGGAAGAAGTCGCCGTGGTTGTGCCGAAAACCCAGTGCTAACGAGTAGTTGTCGGACTGCGCCCAAGCATGGATATAGCCCGGCGGTTCATTGAGGTGGCGTACACTAATGAACATCGCCACCGCTGCAATAACGAGCAACGGCAGAATATGAGGTACAATATTGGAAATCAGAGGTTTTCGTTCCATATTGTAATTACGATTCACTCAATTCCAACCATTCCATCTCTTTCTCCTCCAATTGTACCTTCAACGACTCGTATGCCTTGTAAAGCTCACCCGACGCGATTGCCTCGGCATTGTGTTCAGGATCAGAGAGACGAGCTTCTGTATCAGCCAGTTGCTGCTGTATCATCTCCATCTCATCTTCCAATTTACGCAACCGATTCTTCCTCTTGCGGTCGTCGGCCTCACGCTGCTTTTTCTGCTCCCACTGCTCGCGCCCGCTGACAGCCTTCTCGCCTGAAGCACCAGTTGAAGTTACCGTACGACTCTGCAACTCATTGAGGGTCTCCATCTTGCGTTGGGCGAGGAAGTCATAGACATCGCCTGTAAACGCCGTCATTTGGTGGTTCTTGAACTCATAAACCTTGGAGGTCAGACCCTGCAGGAAGTCTCGGTCGTGGGAAACGAGGATGAGGCTGCCCTCGTACTGGAGCAACGCGTTTTTGAGTACGTCCTTGGAGGGCATGTCGAGGTGATTGGTGGGCTCGTCGAGAATAAGCAGGTTGAAGGGCGAAAGCAGCAGTTTTGCCAACGCCAACCGCGCTTTCTCACCGCCAGAGAGCACTTTCACCTTCTTTTCCGTGTCTTCCGTGTCGAAGAGGAAGCTGCCGAGGATGGTGCGGATTTTAGGTCTGATGTCGCCCACTGCCACATCGTCGATGGTTTCAAAGACCGTCTTTTCCGGATTCAGCAACTGCGCCTGGTTCTGGGCATAATAGCCGACAACCACCTGATAACCGAGCTGCAATTCTCCGCTTTCGGGCGGCAGCGACCCCACGATGGCCTTCACCATGGTGGATTTGCCCTCGCCGTTGCGGCCCACAAATGCCACCCGTTCCCCGCGCTCCAACCGGAAATCGACGCCCTTGAGCACGCCCGGTTTGGTGTCGTAGCCGAGACTCAGGTTCTTGCTCTCTACCACCACCAATCCCGAGTGCGGCGCCGGCGGAAATTTGAATGAAATGGAACTACTGTCGTACTCATCCACCTCAATGCGGTCCATTTTCTCCAACATCTTGATACGACTCTGCACCTGACGCGCTTTGGTCGCCTTGTAACGGAAACGCTCGATAAACCGCTCTATCTGCGCAATCTGCTGCTGTTGGTTTTCGTATGCAGACTGCTGGCTTTCAATACGTTCCAGCCGTTGCTCAACATATTGCGAATAGCTGCACTTGTAGTCCTGTATGTTACCTAAGGTAATCTCAATGGTACGGTTAGTCACGCGGTCGAGGAAAGCACGGTCGTGGGAGACGAGGATGACACAGCCGTCGTAGTTGGCCAAATAATCCTCCAACCACTGGATAGATTCGATGTCGAGGTGGTTTGTAGGCTCGTCAAGCAGGATGATTTCGGGCTTCTGTAGCAGGATTTTAGCCAGACAGACGCGCATCTGCCAGCCGTTGCTGAACGACGACATGGGAAGATGGAACTCCTCGCGCAGGAAGCCCATGCCCGCCAACACCTTCTCAGTCTCTGCTTCCATCGTGTTGCCGCCGAGATGCTGGTAGCGGTCGTTAAGGTCGGAAAGCTGCTGGGTGAGCTGGGCGTAACTTTCAGATTCATAGTCAGTCCGCTCGGCCAACTCGTTGGAGATGCGCTGCATCTTCCGTTCCATATCCTGGATTTCGGAGAAGGCGGAGACAGCCTCGTCCCACACCGACAGCGGGGAGTTTCCAGCGAGCTCCTGCGGCAGGTAGCCCACGCGGTGACCGGAGGTGATGACCATCGTGCCTGAAGCCGGCTCCAATTCGCGGTTGATGATTTTCAACAGCGTCGATTTTCCCGCGCCGTTGTGCCCCACCAGCCCGATGCGGTCTTTGTCGCCCGCCACGAATGAGACATCCTTGAAAAGGAAATCTCCCGTGAAATTGACCGAAAGTTTGTTTATCTGTATCAAAGGTTATCAATTATCAGTTATGGTAGAAACACAGCTTGCCGCGTCTCTACATCTTATCTTTGTCGTAATAATGCCATCGGATCTTCTTTGTCTTTCTCCTCTGCCGAGACTTTCCCAATGTTGAGTAACATGCCGATGGCGCAGCCGGTGACGAACAGGGAGGCACCG
>CAJOKR010000059.1 GCA_905235135.1 uncultured Bacteroidales bacterium | reverse complement strand
GACGTTCTCCGCCTTGTTGTTGTAATTGATCACGGTTTTGCAGGAATACTGCAGCCGCTGGCCGTTGTGCACGAACGAATAGGTGTCGCCGGAACCCATCGTGAGCACCTTGCCGGTCTCAGGGATGGCGATACGGCAATAGACGTTCACCGGACCGGGCTCAATCAGGGAGTTCTCGCCCAGCATCAGCGTCGTTTTGATACGTTTCACCTTGTTGGCCTTGTCGGTCTGTTCTTCCGTGCCCTTGTTGCGGACCAGGTAACCGGCACTCTTGATGTTGTATGCCTTGTAAACCGCAGCATTGCTGATCCGCTGCGACAAGTCATCGTTGGATTTCTGCATATTGCGGGTCACCTCGCGTTCCTGCTCCAAGTCGGCACGCACCTGCTGGTTCTCCTCCTTCAGGGCCTTGTTTTCTTGATAGAGCTGGTCCATCTCCTTCACGTACTCCTGGGAGATATTTTGCAGACGCGCCAGCTGCTTCTTGATGCGGTTGTAGTCAGCCTGCGAATTAATCAGCTTCTCAATCTCGGCGGCACTGGCCTGAATGATGCTGTCCTTCTCGCTGAGCTGATCGGAAAGTTCGCCGTATTGCTCTTTGATGCGGTTGTGTTCCGCCAACAGCGAATCAAGCTCGCTCTGCAGCTCCATATTCTGGCTCTCCACCTCCTTATAGACCGGATTCATGGCCGGTTTGGCGAAAAACGCAAGATAGAGAGTGGTGCACAGGAACAATCCCGCTAACGCACCCAAAATAATCACCCATTTCTTCAAGGGATTCTCCTGATTGGCATTTTGATTCTGCCCTGCATAATTCATTGAACTCGTAGTTTCCATACTATTTTCTTTTTTTACTTTTTCGAAGCAGGATAACGATAACTTCTCTCAAAAATTATATCTGTGTGTTATTTTAATTCAATATAAAACCGTAATGATTTCGGCAGATAGAACGTGTTGTTCTTGTCCACATACACAATCACGGAATTGAGATCCACGCGCTTGTTGTTCACCATCACATAGTTAGCGTAACTGTCGGCAATCAGCACGTTGCGCTTGTTCTTGACAGTCAGACGGCGGTTGTACTTGTCAACGCTGTCGATTTTGATGTCATAGCCTTCAAACACCTTGTGATGGTCGGCGTAGATTTCCTCCGTCAGCTCGTTCATCTTATCCGTCAGACCCATCTGGCGGGCGAGGTACTTATGAACGTCAATATTGGTAGGAACTCCCGTAAGTCTATCGTTTTGTGGGTGATAAACAGCCAAAAAGACATTCTCGATGGTGTGTCCGAATGTGGTGAAGCCAAAGTAGGTGCGACCGTAGAGAATCTGGCTGAGCATCTTGCACATCGAAAGGTTGTGCTTGCGCTGCTCGTAGGGAATCGGGGAGTTGCTATAGTCGCTACCCGTAGTCAGATAGGTGAGTTCCGCCGGTTGCGGGGTGAAGCCGAAGTAGGTCTCGAAAAGCTGCGGCCACTCGGTGGTATCGGCCTTTTTCAGCTTCTCGCCCATGGACCAGTTCGAAAGTTTGTAGTTGTCGATGGGGCTCATGAGCTGTTTCAGCGACAGCTTGTCGTATCCATCATTGCAGGCTTTGATATTGCCGAGGGTGACAGCTCCCGTACCGTGGTCAGGCACGATGAGGACGACGGTTTGCCCATCCTTTTCGGCAAAACGGAGCGCCTCGCCACAAGCCTTGTCAAATTCGAGGAACTCGATGATGGCGTTTTTGGCATCGTTATCGTGGGCCGCCCAATCCACCTTGCTGCCTTCGACCATCAGGAAAAAGCCGTTCTCGTTCTTCGAAAGAAGGTCGATGGCCTTGCGAGTCATCTCAGCCAACGAAGGGGTCTGTTGTTTGTCCGCCTCTAACCAGTAAGGCATAGAAGTTTCTGCAAACAACGCCCAAACAGGGGCTTTCGTGCAACTCCGGAAACCTTGGATATCGTCAAGATAGACGTTGTAGCCAGCCTCTTTCAAATCGTTTTGGTACGTTTCATTGAGATATTTGACACCGCCGCCCATGACCACATCAATGTGATTGTGAACCATTTGCGGGGCAATCACGCTGTAACGACCGCGCTTGTAAGAGTGTGCGGAGCAGTCGGCGGGGGTGGCGTGCGGAAACTCGCAGGTGAAAACCAGACCGGTAGCCTTGTTCTGCAGGATTTTGGCAGCCTCCAACAGCGTGGACAACGGCTGATAGGCGCGGGCGGCATCAACCGGCACCAAGTCGTGGTCGGTAGCTACGGGATAGGTGGAGACAAAGCCCGTCTGCGAGGGCATTCCCGACATATAGCAGGAACTCGTCGGGGCGGAATCCCCAATCGGCGCATCCGAAGAATGAGTGCGCACCAAACCGCAAAGATAAGGGTCGATGTTCAGCGTCGTCTGGGTGGAATCCAGATAGGTCTGGTACCAGCGGGCACATGACAGCAAACTTGTGGAGGTGCCGTCAGGAATCATCACGATCACGTTTTTGATGGGCTTAGGTTGCGCCATCATGCATAACACCGTGATAACCAATAAAGTAGAAAGAACAAAACGTCTCATATTTTACTCGTTTTAAAACGGGCAAAGGTACATATTTTTTGAATACAAACGGAAGTCGAAATTTGCGTTGTGAGACGCTCGACCGTTCATCACAAGACGCAAAGCATTGCGTCTCTACAGGGTCCGCAACGTCACAGCGGCCACGGCGGCAATGCCCTCGCCCGCACCCGTGAATCCCATCTTTTCGTTGGTCTTGGCCTTCACGGCCACACGTTCGGAGTCGCAACGCAGCAGCTCTGACAAGCGAGCCACGATAGCGTCAATGTGTGGTTTCATCTTGGGCTTTTCCAACACAAGGGTGCAGTCCAAATTATTGACTACAAAACCTTTCTCCGATACAAGATCCACGACTTTGCTCAAAAGGAGGGTGCTGTCGGCGTTTTTGTAAGCGGGGTCCGTATCCGGGAAATAGGTACCGATGTCCTTGAGACCGGCCGCCCCAAGCAACGCATCGCACACAGCATGTATCAGTACATCACCGTCGGAATGCGCCGCCAAACCCAACTCGTAAGGTATGACAATGCCCCCGATGACCAGCGGCCTGCCGGGGGCAAATCTATGGGAATCGTATCCGAAACCTACGCGAAAGTCCATGGTTCAAAGTTTAAGGTTTAAGGTTTAAGGTTTAGGGTTTAAGGTTTAGGGTTTAGGGTTTAGGGTTTAAGGTTTAGGGTTTAGGGTTTAAGGTTTAAGGTTTAGGGTTTAGGGTTTAAGGATCCTGTTGCCTTCTGCCTAATGCCTGTTGCCTTCTGCCTAATGCCTAATGCCTTATTTCAAACGACCTTGTTGCTTGATTTCGTTCTTGTTGGCGGAGACGAAGTCGAAGTTGAGGGTGAAGCGCAGGGTGTTGGCCAGCGGGTGGTATTGTTTGGTAGCAATGAGGTAGGAGACATCAATGCCGAAGATGCTGTACTTGATACCGGCACCGACAGAAAGGAACTGGCGGTTGCCCTTGTACTGGCTCTCGTGGAAGTAGCCGAGGCGCACGAAGAAGAGGTTACGGTAGCTGTACTCAGCACCTAAGGCCCACATGATCTCGCGCATCTCCTCCATGAAACCGCCCGGAGCATCGTAGAACGACTGAATCATACCCTGCGGCACGGAAACATCGGGATTCCTGCCAGCTTCGATGACCGGATTGCCGGCGGCATCGTAAATGATAACACCATCATCGTCCGTTGCATAAATCGGGTTGGTAGGCACCAACAGTTTGTTGATTTCACCGTTGACAGCCAGCTTGTTATAGCCATCGAAATCCATCTCGTAACCGATACCCAACTTCAGGTTGGTGGGCAGGAAGTCACGGCGCAATGTTCCGAAAGAGTAGGACATCTTGTTACCCATGTTCGAAATACACAAACCAGCACGCAACGTACTGTTCTCAAGGCCTTTAACATCAAAATCCTGTTGATAGAACAAGGAGATGTCGGCTGCACCAGCCAGACCCGCTTTCGTCTCTTCGCTACCGACATACTGTCCAGCTGTCAGGTTGGAGTAGATGAAGCGCGGCGTGATAGCGATAGAAAGCTGATCAATCAGCTTACGCGAATAGGTGAAGTCGATGGCGAACTCATTGGGGTTCTGGGTGCTGACGGGATTACCGTTCTCATCCATAAACTCAATGTCGCCCAAAGAGAAATAGCGCAACGACGCAGCGATAGCGTCCATATCCGTGATTCTCCAGTATCCGGCGAGGTAAGCCAGGTTGATGTCGTTCACCAGCTGGCGCAACCACGGGCTGTAGGAGACGCTGAAACCGAAACGGTTCTCGTTAAAAATGTACTTGGCGGGGTTGTAGCTCTGGGAGTTTGCGTCGGCGGAAGTGGCACAACCGATATCACCCATAGCTCCTGCACGGGAGTCGGGGGCAATGGTGAGGAACGGCACCGCCGTAGTAATGGAGTTCAGATACTTACCGCTCAACTGGTCCGGGGTAAGCTGGGCACTGACACGCACTGTAATGAAAAGTAGAATACAGGATAAAATAGTCGCTGCTTTTTTCATAACTTGCTTATTCATTGATAGTTGCTCGTTTTTTTATTGTTATTTATTATACTTATTTCAAAAAAAATCTACCCGTTAACGGACATTTCCTGCTTTTATTATATCCAAACGAAAAAAATTTTTCTTTTTTTGATTATGCTCATAATCCATTGATTTTCAACATTCGTCATTCATCACTATAGAATCACCAACTTTTCCACCGCCTCGGCAGTCCGGCCGTCCTCAGTTTTCACGCGGACGCGGTAGAGGTAGGTGCCTTTCGCTAACTTGTCGCCGAAATCATCGAGACCGTCCCAGGAGATGGCGCGACAGCGGTTGCCCTCCATGTACTGACTGTCGTACAGGGTTTTAACCAGTTTGCCGGAGATGGTGTAAATGTTCACCTGGATGTCGAAAGTGCCGCCTGGCTGGTTGTGTTCGAAATAGAATTCGGTGTGCGTGGTGAAGGGGTTAGGATAGTTCAGCACATGCTTCAGCTCGAACTTGTCCTCACTCATCACCCGGAACGTCAGCTCCCGCTCCGCACTGTTGTTGTTGACATCCCACGCCCGCACGGAAATCGTATGGTCTCCGGGCGTCAGATCCTGCAGCTGATACCGCACGGTGCCGCAGCTGAAGCTGTCCTTTTCGGTCTGGTAGTAGTCGTTGAGGATGATTTTGTTGCCCGTGTTACGATCCAGCACGCCGGTCATGTCGTGGCCGATACCGTTACCCGTGGTGTTGATGCCGAAATTGTCGGAAATCTTGGCAATCAGCGTGGGGCTCGTGCCCGTGATGCCACCATTGACGAAATTTTCGTCGTTCATGTACAGCTCAATAACCGGACACTCGTCATCCTGAATGCCGGCTGTGTCCATGCCGCCGATGATAAAATCCGTGAACACACCGGCCGCATCCTCATGCTCGGAGCGGGCGTAATAGCTGATTTTGCCGTTTCCGAAAGTGTAGTCGATGTCCTTGGGAACATAGAACGAGAAACGGAATCGGCCGTCTTTCACCGTCACGTTGCCCTTGAAGAGCAGACTTTTCTGCACCTCGAACTCGAACGGAGAATAATTGGGGGCAGGATCGTTCACCAACGTGCTGGCAATCACCTTCTTGTCGTAAACCGACGGGAAGACGGTGCCGTTGAAACTGCTCAGTGTCTGCAGGTTATCGTCGGTGACACGCCCGCTGACCGTCACTTTCGAAAGGGCGCGAACTGTGTCTGTTGAGGTGCCCACCGCCACGGCGTTGATGGAATCTGTTACTATATTATATTTAGGCACTGCCAACTTGATGGACGGGTCGCCGAAAGTGACAAACATGCAGAGGTCGTTGCCCTTGCCGCCAGTAACCGGACCGTAGAGATTCTTCGCTTTCCGTTGCAAATCACTTACTGACAAATAGTTGCCTTCTTCATCTTTTTCGAACATCAGATTGAAGAAATGTTTTCCGAAAACGTTGTTTGGCAGCGACCAAGCCTCGCGTGCGGCAGCAATCACCGCCACGGCACCGCCCTCGTTGTTGAAGAAGATGAGGTCCGCGGGCGAGGAAATCAAACGGTCGTAATAGGCAAAGGTACACGACAGCGAAATCATGGCCGTCAGGTTGTACTTGTTGTTCCATTTGCTAATGTCAGAGTTTTCGAGCACCCGCTCCGCCGCCCAGCCATCCTTGCCGCTGTGCCCAATGTAGGTGAAAAACAACGCCCCTCGATCCATCCGGTTGTTGATGTCCGTCACCACATCCGGATAGCGCTGCCCGCCGGCGTTGGAGACCTGCTGGTAAGCATCCAGATAGATCTTGTCAAAATTGATGTTCGGGTTGTCGGATTCCACATATTTTGTGAAAAGGTCGGCATTATAGACAAAATCGTTACTTTCCTCATCATCCGCCACAAACGCCATCATATTGCGCCAATCGCCGAAATTGGAAACCTGCGTGGAATTCTCACCCACCAGATTCCGTTTCTCGGTGTAACGGATGCTCTTATCGACCGCCACGGCCGCTTGCGAAGCCGACGTACACGGAAAACGGCCAACACCCAGGTCGTACAGCCCATTTCCGTTGAAACCCTCTCCATCGTCTAAAAGTCCCAAGGCATCGTCGCCCGTGTACTGACCTCGGATTTCCGAAATGTAGTAATACTGCGGGTTGGCGTTGTCCCTATATTCAATATTGTAGGCAAAATTGGGCACATAGAGGGCGGTCCCTTGGGCGCGACCACGGAAATCGTAGCTGGGACGACCGAACAGCAGCAAATATTTGGGGTATTGCTTGTTAGTGCGATCGTAAATCATCTTCATGTAGTCGCGGATAGCGATAGGATCCTGCGAGCCGCTTGAAAACTCGTTGTAAACCTGCTGCGGGGTCACCACCTTCACGCTAAGGCCGTCATTTTCAGCACGAAACTGCGCCAATCTGTTGGCCTGTGAGAGAAAATCGGGATGCGCCACAATCACCATATCGACGTTACCCGTGGCGTGCAGATTTTGGTTGGCGACGAAAGACAACGGCGTAACCGACAAGAAGTTAGAGCCATCAAATGCGATAAATTCCCGCAGGTCGGAAGTGGCCGCCTTAAAATGGGTGCCTTGGTTATCCGAATTCAGCGCGATACGCACAGTCTGGCCTGGGTCGGTGACATCCCAAACGGAAGCAGAAGCCGAAACGCTTTGCAGATTAAATCGGGTAACGTTGCCCGCACCCACGGTGGCTGGATTCCGGAAGGCGGTCTGCCCATTCCGGATTGTCAGCGCACACGGCACTTCCACCTCAATCCAATCCAAATAGCCGACAGCGGAAGTGGTTGGTTTGTTGTACGTTATGGACACATTCAAACTTGCAGACGAAGTATTGAAGGTGAAATCTCCGATGGAAAGGCAGATTAACTGGGTGCCCGTCGCAGACCTCAGGGTAAGGTTGCCGACCTGGCTTTGGTTGACGGAAACCTGGAAATTTGACATCGTGGAGGCAGCAGCCGCACCGCGAACGGAAATCCGGCCCGCACCCGTCGGATAGCCCGGCGTCTGGAACGAGTAGCTGTGCGTTCATAACGGTCGCCAAGCCAGGTCCTTCCCGACTCGCAAAGGTTCGTCACATCCTCCTCAAAAAAGTCGAAATAGGTAAAATCCTGTACGGTCAAATTCTCCGTAAGATTCTCGTTGTTAACGGTTTGCACGCGCTTTTTCTCCCCAACGCCCGGAGTCTGGGTCACGAAATAGTAGGAGAAGTCAGAATAGATATTGTAAGCGTGGGTAAAATGCTGGTTGGCAGAATCATAGCTAACATCATGCGGCGATTGCCCATAAAAGAGGAAATAGTCGCCATTGTCAAAAGTACCGTCGCCGCCGTCGTGCATCTCCAAGGGCAGTTCCCGCAGATCATCGATGCGCGGGTCGGAATTCTCTTCCGAAAGCATCATCCCACCGTTACCGAAAACTGCTATCTGCGAAGAAGTTATGGGCGTCGCCATCCCCATGGCCGTCAAATCCTGATAAGTAACCTTGTAGATACCCGTCTTCGCGAGGGAAAACTGGTACCATTGTCCGCTGGCGAGCACAGATTGCGAAACGTTGCCACGCAAAGACTTGCGGGTGACGGCATCTTTCCCTTCAATCTCCAGGGTCACGGAAACCAACTTGCGGTAGTGGCCGGGCGAAGTCTCCACAATGGGGAGGAATGTCAGCTGTGCATAGACGGTCTTACGATCGTAAGCGGAATTCACGTGATAGTCAATGGTTTTCTGGTGGAAATCCACGGGGATGAGTCGGACCTCCGCATCGGTCATGTCGGCAAACTGCTCATCAGTGGCCCTGACCTCGTATCGGGAGTAAAAAATATCAACAGGGAGGATTTGATAAAAAGTGGGCAAATCGGGAAAATCGGATCCGTAAAAGGCATCATCGAAGGTCAAAAAAGTCTGCTGGAACCCATTCGTGAAGGTCTGTTCCACCGGTTCCCTCCACTGTAAAGTAAAATTTTTTTGCACCTTTTGTGCCTGAGTTTCAGCGACTTGAAAGCATATCAGAAGAAAAAATAAAAATTGTACCCAAGATTTTTTACCCATTGCTCGTTTATTAATAAGAAAAACACAATAATTGCAAACGAAATGTCGTTAGAATTATTGCAGAAAAAAATGTAACAAAAAAGAGGTCAAAGCGTTTAATAATTTTGTATCTTTGCCCGCTATAAATAAAAACGAATATGAATAAACGAATAGTTGCCATAATCACTGTCGTACTGGCCTTTGCAGGAATGCGCGCAACGGCGCAGGACGCTTTGTTTTCGCAGTATTACGCCAATCCGCTGTACTTGAATCCGGCATTTGCGGGTACCAACGTCTGTCCGCGACTGTCATTCAACTTCCGCGACCAGTGGCCTTCGGCTCCGGGAACGTTCATGACCTACACAGCCTCCTACGACGAGCACTTCGACAAGATCCAAGGCGGCGTGGGCGTGCTGCTGTTCGGTGACCGGGCTGGTGAAGGCGGCATCATCAACACCTACACGGCCAGCGCCATGTACTCCTTCAAACTGAAGGTGGCCAAGAATTTCAACATGCGCTTCGCCTTGCAGGCCACCTACGAGAACCGCGGCCTTAACTGGGACCAGCTCGTTTTCGGCGACATGATCGACCCCAAGTACGGTGTCATCTACCAGACCGCCGAGATTCAGCCTAACCAGCTGACTATCCATTCGTTTGACATGGCAGCGGGCTTCCTCGGTTATACCCCGCACCTATACTTCGGCGTGGCTGCTCACCACATCGTGCCCATCATCGGTGCCAGAGGCTTCATCTCCAACGGTTTGGGTGCTTACGACTACCGTCCTGTTAAGTGGACCGCCCACATCGGTGCCTACTTCGATCTGAAACGTAAGAGTAAGAAAGAGACCTCCTTCGGCGACATCTCCATCAGTCCGAACTTCATCTACCAACATCAGCAGAACTTCAACTACTTCAGCGAGGGTTTCTATCTCAACTTCTACCCCTTCACCCTCGGTTTGTGGCTGCGTCACGGTCTGACCTACCACGGCGAGCAGTTCCAAGGCGTAGATACGCTTGGAAACCCCATCACCGTTCCGATTTCCTACCACAACTTCGACGCTTTCATCGTGATGTTCGGCGTGGAGTACGAATGGTTCAAAGTCGCCTACTCGTATGACGCCACCATCAGCAAACTGGCCAACTACTCCGGCGGCGCGCACGAGGTCTCACTGCAGTTCCTCCTGCCCTGCCCCAACAAGCGCAAAGCTCTGAAAGACCTCAACTGTCCGTCTTTCTAACATCCCGTCAAGACAAAATTCAAACAGAAAAACAGTAAATAAGAAATGAATACAGCAAAGAAATTATTCGGATTGTTCACCATCGCAGCGCTGCTGCTGGGCATGTCCGCCTGTAAGAAACAGAAATCCGCCACCACCGGCTGGAACTACAACGACGCCAAGAACGGCGGCTTTGAGGTGGCGCCGTTTGAGGAGCAGGCCACCGGCCCCGGTCTCGTGTTCATCGAGGGCGGCTCCTTCGTGATGGGCCAGATGGAAGAAGATGTGATGAAGGACTGGAACAACACCCCCCGCCGCGTTTCCGTCGCTTCTTTCTACATGGACGAATGTGAAATCGCCAATGTTGACTACCTCGAATACCTCTACTGGCTCGAGCGCGTCTTCATCCCGCAGGACCTGAAGGTGGTCTATGACAACGCCGTGCCCGATGAGGCTGTTTGGCGCGACCGTCTTGGCTATAACGAGCCCCAGGTGGAATACTACTTCCGCCACCCGGCTTTCAGATTCTACCCGGTCGTGGGTGTCAGCTGGCTGCAGGCCACCAACTATGCCGCATGGCGTACCGACCGTGTCAATGAGCAGATTCTCGTGGACCGCGGCTATATCGAATTCGCCGAGACCCCGTCCGCAGAAGGCTACTTCAACACCGACGCCTACCTGACCTACGAATCTTACGAAGCTGAAGGTCAGAAACGTCTCCGCTACATCTCCAGCGGCGAATACCGCAACGTGAAGATGGAAGACGGCATCCTGCTGCCGAAATACCGCCTGCCAACAGAGGCAGAATGGGAATATGCCGCTTACAGCACCGTGGGCAACACCCTCAACGAGCGCGTGCTCGAGCGTAAGGTCTATCCGTGGAACGGCTCCCAGCTGCGTACCGAAGACAAGAAATACTACGGCGACTTTATGGCTGACGTCCGTCGTGGCCGCGGTGACTACATGGGTGTCGCAAGCGCCCTTAATGACGGCGGTTTCTACACCAAGGAAGTCAAATCCGACTGGCCGAACGACTACGGCCTCTACCAAATGGGCGGTAACGTCTCCGAATGGGTGATGGATGTCTATCGTCAGACTTCCCACGACGACGTGACCGAATACAACCCGTTCCGTGGTAACTACTTCGAAACCAAGAAGCTGTTAGAAGATGGTACCGTTGCCGAACGTGACAGCGTGGGTAAGATTCCCATGGTTCCCGTCTCCGACTTCAAGAACGACAGACGTCGCAACTATCGCGCTGCCGATAACAAGAACTATCTCGATGGTGACTGGCAGTCCCTCAAAGATATGGAAGACTGGAAGAACGCCACCACCAACGAGGAGGCCACCGACCGGATGTATGCCAAGACCACCAATAACTATGACTTCTCCCTCGTGAGCGACCACGCCAGAGTTTATAAAGGCGGTTCCTGGAAGGACATTCCTTACTGGTCCTCCCCCGGCGCAAGACGTTACCTCGACGAGGATGAGGCTACCGACTATATCGGCTTCCGCTGCGCTATGGCCCGTGTGGGCGCCCAAACGCAAGGCGCTAAAACCAGCAAACGCAGATAAGGTTAAGTCTTAGATCTAAAAAAAGACCTCGCTCACTTGTTGAACGAGGTCTTTTATTTTACGCTGGAATCACAAGGTCAGCTTGACGCTACTCGACCTTGCTCAAATCGACGCCGGTGAAACGCATCACCTCTTTGTTGCCAGCGAAAAGAATCAGCTCTTCGCCCTTGATTTCGTAACGGGTGATGTCGCGTTTCAACGCCTGCATAAATTGTTTCTCAACATCCATCTGCGAACAGAGGCGTTTCGTGGAACCCTGATAGCCCAAGGTCATTTTGTGCTTTTTGTTGACGGTATATTCTCCAAAGAAAGAGTTACAGCCGAGATTTCCCTGCACCCCACCGACGGTATCGAACGTAATGAAGGGACGCAAGGCAAACTCGTTGCTGATTTTCTCTCCGTCAATGGCCACCAAGTTCCACTGCGTTCCGACGAGGGGGTACTCTACGGCTTTCACGCTTTTCTTGGAGGTTTTGCAGCCGCAACCGACTAAAACCAAGGTTGCTGCCAAAAGGGTTATAACATAGTGTTTCATATTATTAGGGGTTTAAAGGTTAGACGGTTACACGGTTAGAGAGTTAAAGGTCAAAGGTTCAATAGTCGAAGTCTTTGTTGATTTCTTCGATGAAATCGAGGATTTTGTCTTTGCCGAGGCCCGATACCGATGATGAGGTGAACATCGGGGGCAGCTCCTCCCAGGTCTCCGCCAGCACATTTTTCATCTTCTGCACGTTGCTCATTGTCTTGCCCGATGAGTTTTTGTCCGTTTTGGTGAAGATGATGGCGAACGGGATGCCGCTTTCACCCAGGTTGTTGATAAAATCGATGTCGATCTGCTGGGGTTCGAGGCGAGCGTCCGCCAGCACGAAAACGAGCTGGAGGTTTTCCCTAAAAAGCAGGTAGTCGGAGATCATCTTGCCCCATTTCGCACGGTTGGTCTTCGACGTTTTGGCATATCCGTAACCAGGCAGATCGACCAGATACCAATTCTTGTTAATCAGGAAATGATTGATTGTCTGGGTTTTGCCGGGCTTCGAAGAGGTCTTGGCCAAACTGTTGCGACCCGTCAGCATGTTGATGAGCGAGGATTTGCCCACATTGGAACGGCCGATGAAGGCATACTCGGGCAGATTGGGCGGCGGGCATTTGCGCCAGTCGGCCTCGCTTTGCAGGTATTCGGCGGTCTTGATGATCATAGTCGGTTATTTTCGGGCAAGCCACTCGTTGGGGTTCACGTAGCGGTCGTTCTTCCAAATTTCGAAGTGCAGCTCGTAAGTATTCGAAGTCGCACTCTTGGCCACCGTGCCGATGGTCTGCTTGGTGGAAACCTTGTCGCCCTTCTTCACGCTCGTCGAGGCAAGGTTCTGATACACCGTAAGATATTCGCCATGTCGTACCATCACCACGGTCGTGCCCATGATGTTCATCACACCGGTCACCACCCCTTCGAACACCGCCCGGACAGGCGTTCCGGATTCTACCATGATATCGATACCGTGATTGTCCACCATCACGGAAGGCACGTCAGGATGGGGATAGTTGCCGAAGTCGCTCACCTTGGCACCCTTCGCCACCGGCCACGGCAGCTTGCCCTTGTTGCTAACAAAAGAGGCATTCAGGGTCTTCTCCTCGGGGGTGAGAGCAATGGAGGCAGAAGATTTTGGGGACGTGGAGGAGGCAGCGGCAGTAGAAGTTCCGGACGAGGATTTTCCCGACGAGGATTTGCTGCTCTTGCTCCGTTCGGCGTTGGCTTTCGCAATTTCCGCCTTGACCACCCGTTGGATGGCCGCATCAATCTCCTTACGCTGCTGCTGTTTCTTTTTCAGGTCAGCCTGCAGTTTCTGCGACTCCTTCTTCAGCTTTTCAGCATTCTGGGTCTTCTTCTTACGGTCGTTCTCCAAGCTCTTGATTTCCTGTTCTTTGGACGATAACGTATTCAGTTTGTCGTTTTTCAGCTCCACCAACTGCTCGTTCTTTTTGGTCAGCTCCTCAGTGGTTTTCTGGATTTGCTCCGACTGCTGGCGCACGTTGCGGGAGAAAATGGCGTAGTATCGCATGCGGCGGAACATCTGTGAAAAATCGTCCGCCGCAAGGATGAAGGTCACTTTGTCGAGAAGCCTACGGTTGCGGTAGGCGTTATAGACCACCTGGGCATAGTCGGCTTTCATGTAGGCCAGCCTCTTCTCCAACTGTTTGATCTCCTGCTGGTTCTGTTCCTGCTCATCCTCCATCTGGATGATTTGCGAGTTGAGGTTGGTGATCATCTTCTCATGGTTGCGGATCTGCTGGCGGAGAAGCGCGGCCTGCTGAACCGCCGCCTTCTGGTTGGACTCGTTTTTCTTCAGCAGTTTTTGGGTGTTGGCAATCTCATTTTCGAGTTTCTGCTTGTCCTTTTTGAGCTGGGTGCTGCTTTTCCCGCTCTGCGCAAACGCAGTGGCACCCGCCATCAGGAGGCAGATCAGGCAGAGAATCCAATATCTTTTTGTATGTATCATCCGGAAAAAACGCATATTTATTCAAACTTGCAAAAGTAACAGTTTATTGTGCTATTTCCATCCATAACTGCATTTTTTATGAACAACGCAACGTTAATGGTATTCGGGTTCGGATTTTATATACTTTTGCCACTTCGTTTTCAGAAAAATGATGATATGTCCACAGATCTGATTATAGAAATCATCGGCGCCGCTATCGGGCTGATATACTTGTTTTTGGAATACAAGGCCAACGTCTGGCTGTGGCCAGCCGGCATTGTGATGTCGCTGTTCTACGTGGTCATTTTCTTCCACGGGAAATTCTACGCCGACGCAGCTGTCTATCTTTACTACATCGGGGCGAACACCTACGGGCTGCTGAAATGGACACAGTCGCGGCGACAAGGCCTGACAGCAGACGGCACCGAAGCTAACGAGCTGACCATCACGCACGTACCATCCAAAAAAATCCTGCCGATTGCCGCGACCGCCATCGCCCTGTGGGGGCTTCTTTACTGGATTCTGAGCACCTTCACCGACAGTCCCATCCCCCTCGGCGATGCCTTCACCACCGCCCTCAGCATCGTGGCGATGTGGATGCTCGCGCAGAAGTACCTCGAACAGTGGCTGCTTTGGATTATCGTGAATGTCGTTTCCACCGCCCTCTATTTCTGGAAAGGGCTCTACCCCACCGCAATCCTGTTCATCGTCTATGTGATTGTTGCTGTTCTCGGATATTTTCGTTGGCGGAATGAAATGCTCTACCCAAGTAGTAGGCAAGTAGTAGGCAAGTAGTAGGCAAGTCCAAGCAAGTACTTTCGACTTGGTAGAGTATGCCTGCAGTATGCCTGCACTATGCCTGATACTTGCCATCCCCATAGCAAGTACTTGCCTGTGTGCCGCGTCCTGGGGCTACACGGCCTGCCAGCCGATGTCTTGGCGATAGAACAAATCGGGATGCGCCATCTTCTCAACACCTTGATAGGCATCCTGTTGCGCTTCCTTCAGGGTCTTTCCTCGTCCCACCACGATGAGCACTCGGCCACCATTGGAGAGCAACTTCCCTTCCTCTTCCTTCACACCCATGCAGAAAACCTGCTGTGAAAGCCCGGTGGGGTCATTCAGCGGGATATTTTTCGTGTAACTGCCGGGATAGCCTTTGGCTGCCAACACCACCCCGAGGAATGCATCTTCGTAAAACTCAGGGTTAACTTCCTTATGATCAAGAACATCCAACATCATTTGGGTAAGGTCGCTCTTCAGTTTGGGAAGCACCACCTCGGTTTCGGGATCGCCAAAACGGGCGTTAAATTCGATGACTTTCGGGCCGTCCTTGGTCAGCATCAGACCTCCGTAAAGCACGCCGCAGAACGGGCAACCCTCTGCTATCAAAGCCTTTGCCGTGGGTTTCATGATATGTTCCACCGCCCAGTCAATCTGCGCCTGCGGGATGACGGGCACGGGCGAGTAGGCACCCACACCGCCGGTATTCGGACCCTTGTCGCCATCGTATGCGCGCTTGTGATCCTGCGCGATGACGAGCGGCACCACCTGTTCGCCGTTCACCAAGGCGAGCAATGAGAATTCCGGTCCTTGCAGGAACTCTTCCATCACCACCTTGCCTTCGCCGAAACGGTTATCCAAGAGCATGTCTTTCAAGGCATTATCGGCTTCTTCAGCGGTCATGGCGACCACCACGCCCTTACCGGCAGCCAAACCGTCGTACTTGATGACGATGGGCGCACCCTGCTCGTCCAAATAGCGTTTCGCGCTGTCGTAATCCTCAAAGGTGCGGTAGCTGGCAGTGGGAATCTGGTACTTGCGCATGAGATCTTTCGCAAATTCCTTGCTCGTCTCGATACGGGCGGCGGCGGCAGTCGGGGCGAAAATGCGCAGCCCGGCGGCGGTAAACACCGTGGCAATATCGTTGGCCAATGCGGCCTCAGGACCCACAACGGTCAGGTCAATGTGCTCCGTAAGGGCGAAATCGCGCAGGGCTTCAGTCTCATTTTCGCTGATAGAGACCAACGTGACAGGAGCGCCCGTCTGAGCCGTGATAGTGTTCATCCCGACATTCCCGGGAGCGATGAAAAGTTCAGGTTTCAAAGCGGATTGCGCCATTTTCCAAGCGATGGCGTGCTCACGACCACCGCGTCCGATAATCAATATTCTCATTATTCTTTTGTTAAGGTAAATCCATTGTATCGGGTCATCACCTGGCCAACATAGTTCACCGTGTGCTTTCCAGGATAATAACCGCATTTCACCACCTCATCCCGATAGTATTCCTTGTGGGACTTCTTAATCAAGTACTCCGCCGTGGTGGTCCATTTGGTCGGGTCGTCGCCATATTTCTCGCACAGCGCCATCGCGTCGAGAATGTGCCCGGGACCGGAATTGTAGGCCCCAGCCACGAAATAGTACAGGTCAGCGGTATCGACCTTGTTGCGGAAGATGTTGCACAGGAAGGAGAGGTATTTCGCGCCGGCCCAAATCTGTTCCTCCACGGTGGAAGAATCGGTAATACCATAACGCTCGCAGGTGACGGGCATCATCTGCATGATGCCGTAGCTGCCGCCAAAGCCCATCAAATCAGGGATAAACTGCGACTCTTGGTAGATGATGGCCGAAATCAGCCGCCAGTCGAAACCGTAGCGAGAGGAGGCTTTTTTAAGCACCGCATCGTATTGGGAGGTACTGGCCCGGCGTTTGCCGAACGAGCGCGAAATGACGTAGGAGTGCG
The DNA here is from genome assembly GCA_905235135.1 of uncultured Bacteroidales bacterium. Taxonomy (GTDB): domain Bacteria; phylum Bacteroidota; class Bacteroidia; order Bacteroidales; family WCHB1-69; genus F23-D06. Next base: position 16,649 of record CAJOKR010000059.1, on the reverse strand, counting down.
GCGACAGATACTTCTCGCAAATCGACTGGTATTTGTTGGTCTCCTTAAAATCGGAAAGCCAACGATTTATAGAATCATTCAGCTGGGTGTTATGCTGGTTCAAAATCCAAGTCCGGGGGAAATTTTTGCCCACACGCGGCCCGATGGTCAGCTGGGTGTAGAAGGGCATCAGCGTGATGGCCACATTGTAGTTGCAAACCGCATAGTCGATTTGCTTGTCCACCAACATATCCATCAAATCCTCGATGGCGAGATCGGGATTATGCTGAATCTTCCAAGATGAAGGATCTTTCAACGAACTGAAGTCCAAGTCGTTGTAATACTTGGCCGACGTATTGACGATATGCGGAAGCGAATCGTAGGCGGGATCCTTCTTGCGCATGATGATTACCGGGTAGGTGTAGGCCACTGGCTCGGAAACATCGATGTAGAAGGGCACATAGTTGGACTTGTCGAAGTCAAAACTGACAATGTCGTACTGATTGGAGAGTGCGGTGAGGAACATCTTCTCGGGATCGGCCTCGATGGTAATCTCCACCGGCCGCCCGAAATCCTTCTCCATCTGCTTGAAAATGTCATGCTGGAACCCGATAACGGAGCCCTGATAGACGAAATAGTCGGCGGCGTGATAGAAGAGGCACACCGAGATAGTATCGCTGTGGGGGCGTTGTTTTTTCTTCTCCAGCTTGGCGATATGGAGCTTCGGAACACCCGAAGTATGGCCGCGCAAAATGATAACCGCGGCGAGAATCAGGGACGCGATGACAAGGAAAAGGAGACTTGAGTGTTTTCTTCTCAAAACGCGGGCGTTAGTTCGTCTCGACCATCAAGATGGTCTTCTCGGTGGTCTCACCCTCGTTGACCTGCACCTGGGTGGTGCCGGTGTATTTCTTGGCGAGACCATTCACGGAGTCAATCTTCACAGCATTGACAATCAGCAGGGCGGGATACCGGAGCGCGTAGGTAAACACGCCGGCATAATCCGTCATCATGCTGTCAACCGCAGAAATCTCGGGGAGGACGGCCAGACCGGAGTTGTATTTCACCGTGTCGAAGGAGATGAGCGCGAACGGCACCACGGAATCGGCGTCCATACCGTTGGACGAATAGTAGCAGGTGAGCCGCATCTTGCAAGAGTGGTCTTTCTTGCACTGGGTGAAGAGCGCGACACTCAAAACGGCGATCATTATCGGCAGGATGATTCTTAATTTTTTCATATTCAATTTGGTTTATAAAAGAAGTGGCAAAAATATAAAATATTTCGTAACGTCGGGAGATTGCTTTTATTATCTTGCAAAAAAATGTTTTAGCCAGAGGCAGCCCTTTTAATATTCGGGAAAAAGCGACGGGGCTTACGGGTCCTATTCGATATTTTTATATCTTTGCCGTTTCATTAAAAAAGATACTCACGAACATATAAAAACTGACAAATTGAAAAAGAAATACGCTTGGATTGCCGCTGCCGTTGTGCTTCTGCTCATCGTCATTGACCAGGTCATCAAGTTTTGGGTGAAGACGCATCTTGCTTTAGGCCAAACGATTCCGTTGATTGGGGAGTGGTGCAACCTGCACTTTGTGGAGAACGAGGGCATGGCTTTCGGCATCAGCTTCGGACAGCAGGTCGGGAAGTTCATCCTGTCGCTCGTACGCATCCTGCTGGTGTGTGTGCTTTGCTGGTACACCGCCAACCGCATCCGCCGCGAGAAGATGGACGGGTTAGTGTTGACTATCCTCTGCCTCGTCATCGCCGGCGCCATCGGAAACATCATCGACAGCATGTTCTACGGCATCCTCTTCACCGAGAGCAACTTCCTGCAGGTGGCGCAATGGTCGCCCGGGCATGGCTATGCGCCGTTTTTCTTCGGCAAAGTGGTCGACATGTTCTACTTCAAACTCTTCCCCATCCCCGAAGGATTCCCGCTCTGGGGCGGCTCGTGGTTCTTCCCCGCCGTCTTCAATTTCGCCGACTCCTGCATCACTGTTGGAATCTTTATGGCAATTATCTTCAACAAACGGATATTCAGCGATTTGGAAGAAAAACAGGAGGAAAATGTAGCAAAAGAGGAGGACGGAGCGTCTATGAATGATGAAGCGGGCATTTAAACCTTAAACCCTAAACCTTAAACCCTAAACCTTAAACCCTAAACCTTAAACCCTAAACCTTAAACCCTAAACCTTAACCCTAAACCTTAAACCCTAAACCTTAAACCCTAAACCTTAAACCCTAAACCTTAAACCCTAAACCTTAAACCCTAAACCTTAAACCCTAAACCTTAAACTGTAAACAGTAAACATCAAACAATAAACATCAAAAGAAATGAAAGTATTAGCATTTTTGAAAAAGCAACTGCTGTTAGTGGCAGTTTTGGCGATTGCCGCCCCGGTGTTCGCCATCAATCCGCCGGATGAGGGCATGTGGCTGCCGATGTTCATCAAGAACTACAACTACGCGACCATGCAGAAGATGGGTCTGAAGCTGACGGCTGAACAGCTGTACGACATCAACCATTCCTCACTGAAGGACGCCATCGTGCAATTGGGTGACGGTTTCTGCACCGGCGAAATCGTCTCCAAAGACGGTCTGATGTTCACCAACCACCACTGCGGCTACTCTTCCGTGGTGGAGCTTTCCTCGGTGGAACATGACTACCTCAACAATGGCTTCTTCGCCATGAGCAAAGAAGAGGAACTTCCCGTCAATTTCCACGTGCATTTCCTTGAGAGAATGGAAGATGTGACCAGCATCGTGCTGGCCAAGGTCGATGAGAACACCTCTGAGGCTGACCGTGCGAAATTCGTGGAAGAGGCTATCAAGAAACTGCGCAAGGACAACTCGCAGGACGGCCGCTACAAAGTGATCGTGAAACCCTTCTACGAGGGCAACGAGTACTACATGTTCATTTACACCATGTATGAGGATGTGCGCCTCGTGGTGGCTCCCCCGAGCGCCATCGGCAAGTTCGGCGGCGACACCGACAACTGGATGTGGCCCCGTCATACGGGCGACTTCACGGTCTTCCGCATTTACACCGCCCCCGACGGCTCCCCGGCCAAGTACTCCAAGGACAACGTGCCGATGAAACCGAAACACTATCTACCCATCAGCTTAAAGGGTTATCAACCTGGCGATTACACCATGATTTGGGGTTATCCCGGCACCACCAACCGCTTCATGACCTCCTACGAGGTTCAGAACGAGATTGACATCAACGCCCCGGCTATTTATGAGCCGTTAGATATCATCCTGCCCGTGATGCACGATGCCATGGAGGCCGACAACAAGGTGAACCTGCAATATGCCGACAAGCACGCTGGTCTGGCCAACTATTGGAAGAACCAGCACGGTGAAGTGCAGAGCTTGAAAGCCCTCAAAGTGGTGGAATCCAAGGCGAAACAGGAGGCCGAGCTGACCCAATGGATCAATGCTGACAAGAACCGCAAGGCGAAATACGGCAACTGTCTGTCTGAAATTGAGAAGATCTGCAAGGAAGTGGATGGTGCCAAGTACAAATCCGCCATTAACGGCAATCTGCAGTTCTCCGCCTCCCCCACCCTGCTCGCCACCCTGCGTCTGCAAGGCCAAGTGAAGCTCGACAAGGGCGAAAAGAAATTCGACGACAGCAAGGTTGAGAAACTGTTGAAGGCTTTCGACAAGTATAACGACGATACGGATCCTGCTACCGAGGCCAAGATTGTGGCGGCCTGCCTCAAAACGTGGAACAATTTCTCCAAAGAGAACCGTCCCGACCTTTCGTTCTTCACCAAGAACTACAAGGGCAACTACGAAGCTTTTGAGAAGGCTATGCTGAACTCTATCTTCATCAGCAAGGAGAACTTTGAGAAATTCTTGAAGAAACCGTCCAACAAGGTGCTTGAGAGCGATCCTTCCTACCAGTACTTCCAGGCGTTGCTCCAATATGTGATGACAGCCTCTGCCGCCATGAATGTGGAAGAGAAGCTGGAGGTTCCGCGCCGTACTTACATCGCTGCGCTGAAGGAGATGAACGCTTCTACGCCGATGTATCCGGACGCCAACAGCACGATGCGTACCACTTTCGGCACCATTTGCGATTACTATCCTGCCGACGGTGTACATTATAATTACTACACCACCACGAAGGGTATTTTGGAGAAAGAGGTGCCCGGCGATTTCGAGTTTGACGTGCCCGCCAAACTGAAGAAGCTGATTCTCGACAAGGATTTCGGCCAATATTTGGACAAAGACGGCACCATGCACGTCTGCTTCCTCTCCAACAATGACATTACGGGAGGTAACTCCGGCAGCCCGATCATGAACGGCAACGGCGAGCTTATCGGTCTGGCCTTCGATGGCAACTGGGAGGCTTTGAGCAGCGACATCGTGTTCAACACCGAACTGCAGCGTTGTATCAACGTGGATGTGCGTTACGTCCTCTTCGTCATCGACAAGTTCGGTGGCGCCGGCTACCTGCTGAAGGAAATGGACATCCGGAAATAATCCGTCCCTCGGACGATTGACGATATTTGTTGTAGAGACGCCACACGTGTGGCGTCTCTACTTTTTTATTTATCCCGCCGTATGAAATTTTTCGTATTTTTGCAAACCATTTGGAAAAAAGAATAGTTTATCACCAAAACCAAGAACCATGACCGTTCAAAACATTGTCAACCAGAAACTTCAATTCGTGGAAGAAATCGTCCTCCACACCGATGCGCACATCTTCCTGACGGGGAAGGCGGGCACGGGGAAGACCACATTCCTGAAAAGTCTGCCCATGAAGACCGCGAAACGCATGGCGGTGGTCGCGCCCACGGGCGTCGCAGCCATCAACGCCGGCGGTCAAACCATCCACTCGTTCTTCCAGCTGCCCTTCGGGGCGCAGATCCCCGAAGATGCGCAGAACATCGCGAGCCGGGGCAACTTCCGGTCGCAGGCGATGGCCACCCAGTTCCAGAAAATCCGCAAACCGAAACTGCAGCTCATGCGCGCCCTCGACCTGCTCATCATCGATGAGATCAGTATGGTGCGGGCCGACGTATTAGACGGCATAGATGCCGTGCTACGTCGCGCCAGACGCTCCTCCAGGCCCTTCGGCGGCGTACAAGTGCTGATGATCGGTGACGTACACCAGCTTGCACCCGTGGCCAAACCCGAAGATTGGGAAATCCTCGCCCCCTACTACGACACCACCTACTTCTTCGGCAGTCACGTCCTCCGCAGCACTCCCTACCTCTGCGTCGAACTCGACCACATCTACCGGCAGCACGACCAGAGCTTCATCGACTTACTCAACAAGGTGAGACACAACGAGATGGATGCTTCGTGCGTACAACTGCTGAACTCCCGCTACCTGCCCGATTTCACCCCAAAAGATGACGACGGTTACATCACCCTCACCACCCACAACTACCAAGCGGACGATATCAACAGCCGGAAACTCGACGAGCTCAAGACCGAAAAACTGACCTTCACCGCCGACATCAAGGGTATCTTCCCCGAAAGCATGTATCCCACGCGGGAAACCCTCGAACTCAAAGTCGGAGCGCAGGTAATGTTCATCAAGAACGACCCGAACCCCGAAAAAGCCTATTTCAACGGAAAAATCGGGTGGTTAGTCGAATACAACAAAGATAACGGTGTGCTGGTAGTGCAATGCGGCGATGAGCACATCTCCGTCTCCAAAATCGAGTGGGCGAACCGCGATTACGCCCTCAACGAAGAGACCCAGCAGGTGGAGGAGACCATCATCGGCACCTTCACACAAATCCCTCTGCGGTTAGCGTGGGCCGTGACCATCCACAAAAGTCAAGGGCTGACCTTCGACAAGCTGATTGTGGATGCGGGTCACGCTTTCGCGCACGGGCAGGTGTATGTCGCGCTCAGCCGCTGCACATCGCTGCAAGGGCTGGTGCTGAAAACCCGACTGACCCCGCAAACGCTGGTCAACGATTACAAGGTGAACCACTTTGTGGATGAGATGCCGGAAAGGGAGCCGTCGAGAGAGAAAGTGGATCAGCTGAGACAGTGCTACGAGCTGGAGAATCTTCTCGAACTGATTGATTTCCAAAAGATTTACCGAAACATTGGAAAATTAGGCGGCCTCCTACTCGCCTACAAAAAACTCTTTGAGCCCGCCCTGATTCAGGACCTGATGAGCCGAATGGAACGGGTTCAGCACGAGCTGTGCGATGTGGGCACGAAATTCGCCCGGCAGCTGAAAAGCCAGCAGCAGGAAAACCCGGTCTGCGAGAGCAACAAACCACTGCAGGAACGGCTGAAAAATGCCGCCGCCTATTTTAAGGAGCATCTCGACAATATCACCAACGGGCTTTTCGAGCTTCCGTACAAAACCGACAACAAGGCTGTGAACGAGCAACTTACAGACACCCTCACGATACTCTACGCGGATGTGACGGTCAAGCGGGGCTGTTTAGAGGCATGTACAGAAGGCTTCAGCGCGGTAGCCTACCTGCGGGCCAAATCCGCCGCCACGATGAAGGCCGAGAAGAAGGAGAACCGCCCGCCGGCCATCAGGGATGCCATGATGGAGAAGGGCTCGCTGTATGAGGCATTGAAGGCATGGCGCGACGATAAGGCCGACGAGGATGACGAAATAACTTACAACATAATCCCCAACAAAATCCTCAAGAGCATCGCCAGTGCCGAGCCTATCACGCTGCGCGAGTTAAAAGGGGTTGACGGCATGGGACCTAAGCGCATGGCGCAATACGGCGAGGAAATCATCACCATCGTGCGGCAATACAGCGACCGAACCCCTGACGGGAGCGGTGAAAAGGACGATTGGGAGGAACGGCTTCTGAAAAAGAACTCTGGCAACACCTTCCTCATCACCAAAGAGATGCTCAACAAAGGTATGACGGCAGAAGAAATCTCCAAAGAACGGGGTCTTGCGCTTTCCACCATCTACGGCCACATCACACGGCTGGTCGGAGATGGCGACTTCAACGCCGACCAGTTTATCGATTCCGAAAAATGCGACACCATCCGCGACTATTTCGAATCCACGGGCGACCTGTCGTTGGGGAGAGCCCGCGAGGTCTTGGGCGAGGATTACGATTTTTGGGAATTGCGGACCGTGCTCGCGGAAATGCAACGGGTGTAGAGACGTTACATTGTGTGGAGACGTCACATTGTGGCGTCTCTACAACGGCCACATCTACCGTCGGTGCGTATTCGGAATTTATGTAGATTTGCAGACCATTTTTGTAAGATAATGAAAAAGATTCTGATATTCAGCATTCTGCTGTGTATTAGCGTTTTAGCAAATGCACAGCGGTTCACTTCGTTCTCCAACGACCCCTCCAAAACGGTTGAGGAAATGAAGGAATTCTATTCTTCCGTACCCAAAGACCGCCAAAAGGAGTCCAAGGAGATTTTGGAGGAGTTCGAACTGATGTGGACCACCCGCATGGATCTCGACAACCAAGAGGTCTTCATTGCGGAAGCCAACAAGATGGTGAAGAAAAAACACCGTCCGATTCCTCATTTCCAGAGTTTTATCCGCACCTACGACGTCTTCCTGCAGAGCCAGTATGCCAGCGAGACGGAAACCTGGCAGAAAATTCTGGACTACCATATCGGGAAGAGTTCCACGTTTTTCCAAGAAAAGATGGACCTCTACGCCGGTTTCTTCCGAGACAATATCATGAACCAAGGGGACAACGTGAAGTGGATTGCTATGGGGTTTTCCGACCATCTGGGCTTCGACCAGGAACCTTATTTCGACTTCAAGGGCATCGACCTGTGGGGCTATTCCGCCAAGGACAGCCTGATTGTCAGCGGTGTGGACGGCCGTTATTACCCCGACAAGCTGCTGTTCAAGGCCAACGGCGGCACTATCTCCTGGGACCGTGCGGGCTTGGAGGCCAACGTGCGGGCCGAGCTGAAAACCTACGACATCGACTTGCGTTTCCCGCGTGTGGTGGCCGACGATGCCCTTTTCTACTATCCGAAGCTGTTCTCACAGCCCATCATCGGCCGCGTGGAGGAGAAGGCCATGCTGCCCACCTCCGAAGAGAAGGCCACCTACCCGCGTTTCACCAGCCTGGAGGCCACCCTACCGGTCAAGAATCTCTACAAGGATGTGGACTATGTGGGCGGTTTTGAGATGCACGGCGCATCCATTTTCGGGACGGGCCATGGCGACACGCTGGCAACAGTGACCATCTACAATGAGGGCGAAGTCATTATCAAAGCCCAATCGCTAAGCTTCCTCATCCGTCCTACCAACCTGCTGAGAGGACGCCAAAGTCGCCCTCTACATCGAAACCGACTCCATCTACCACCCCGCCGCCAACTTCAAGTACGACAACGAGAAAAAGAGCCTGCTCATCTCGCGTCCGAAGCAGGGCGTGGGCCGTTCCCCCTTCTTCGACTCCTACCATAAACTCGATATGTATGTGGAATCCGTGCAATGGGTAACCACCGAGAAACGCATTGAGCTTAAGCCGATTGTGGGCAATACCAGCGTTCAGGAAGCCTACTTCGAGTCACAAAACTACTACGAAGAATCGGTGATGCACGAAATTGCCGGTTTTAACACACAGAACCCGCTCTACACCCTCTGGCAACTCTTCAACAGTGCTGAATATGAAGATCTTACAATTGAAGATGTCATCCGCTGGTTCAACAAACCGCCTTTGGATATCAAGGCGATGATGATTGACTTTGCGGCCCGCGGTTTTATCGAATATGACATTAACAACAACCGCATCCACTACCGTAGTAAGATTGCGCAATACCTTAACAATCAGGTCAAAAGGAAAGACTACGACTACATCAAGCTGCAATCGAAAACGCACTACGCTTCCCTCGATTTGGCCACCAACGACCTGAAAATCACCGGCTGCGAATTCTTCGTGCTCAGCGACCCGCAAATCGTCAACGTCTATCCCATGGACGAGATAGTCACAGTGAAGAAGAACCGCAACATGGTCTTTTCGGGCCGCGTAATCGGCGGTCTGTTCGATTTCGTGACCCATAACTGTGCCTTCGACTACGACCGTTTCCTCATCGATATGGACATCATCGACACGCTGATCATGTACGTGGAGGACAAAAACGGCCCGATGGATATGTACGGCGACTACAAACTGCAGCGCGTCCGCAGCCAGATTGAGGAGCTTTCCGGTGTGCTCTACATCGATATGCCGGGCAACAAATGCGGCATGACCGACTATCCCGATTATCCCATCTTCGAAGCGCGCAAGGGCGGCAAGGTCTTCTACGACCAGCCCTACGTCTTGGGCGGGGTTTACGACCGGAACAAATTCTATTACGCTGTCAACCAGTTCCGTATCGTGAATTTGGACAACTTTGTTATCGATTCCATGAAGTTCTCCGGCGCGCTGATATCCGGCGGAATTTTCCCCGACATTGCCGAGCCTTTGAAGGTACAATCCGACTTCTCGTTGGGTTTCGTGCACAACACCGCCGGACTGCCGATGTATGGCACCCGTGGCGGCTATCAAGGCCGTATCAGTTTGAGCAACAGAGGTCTGCGCGGCAAGGGCACCATCGACTACATCACCTCGCACACCCTTTCCGACAGTTTGGTCTTCTACATCGATTCCACAAACGGATCGGCCAATCGTCACATCGTGGATGAGCAGATGGCGGGCACGGAATTCCCACCGGCATCGGTTGAAGAGGCTTACCTGCACTGGGAGCCCTATCAGGATCAGATGTTTATACACACCTTGGAGAATCCGATGGACCTCTTCACCGAGGCCACTTTGACCGGCAATTCCAAGATTACCCCACACGGCATGTACGGCACTGGTATCGTGAAATTTAACCGCGCTGACATCTCCTCGCGGCTGTTCCAGTTCAAACATCACGAGATTCTGGCTGACACTGCCGACCTGCGGATATATGACATCAGCGGCGGGAAAGATGTGGCTTTTTCCACCGACAACTACAACTCCCACATCGACTTCAAGACCCGAAAAGGACATTTCTTAGCCAATGGTGAAGCTTCTGTGGTCTATTTCGTGCAAAACGAGGTCAAAGCCAAGTCCTCCGAGTTCGAATGGGATCCTATCGACTCCACCATGCTGCGGTTCAAGTGGGACGACCCGTACAAGAACACCGACATCGACAACACGCCCATCAAGGAGCTGGTGGATATGCAAAGTACTGGCAATGAGCTGTATGCCGTGGTGCCGGAGGTCAATTACCAATTCACCGCCGTGAATGCTGAGTTTGATTTCGCCAAGAACATCATCACCGCCCACGGGGTGCGTTATATCAACGTCGGGGATGCGGCCATCACGCCCCTGCATGGAGACGTGACCATTCGCAAGAAGGCGGCGATGGATGTTCTGGAGAAATCACGGATCCTCGCCGGGCGCGAGAACAAATACCACGAACTTTACAACTGCACCACCCGCGTGCAAAGCGCCACAAGGTTCTATGCCAATGGTTATTACGACTATATTGACGCGGAAGAACGTGTGCAGACCATCTATTTCGACACCGTCTATTTCATGAAGGAGACCTTCGGCGAGGCGAAAATCCCGTTGGAGAAGGACTTCCATTTCAGCGACCAGTTCGCCTTTGACGGTCGTGCCGAACTGCACAGCACCAACCCGTTCCTGTCCTACTTCGGCGGGGTGGAAATCATTCACGGCTGCGACACCCTCAAGCACGCCCGTATGAAAATCCTGCAACAAGTTGACCCCAACAACATCATGATTCAGGTTCACGACCGCACCAAGGATATGGACGAGCGAAAAGTGGTGGTGGCCATTGCCTCCAGCAACAAGACCGGACGTATTTACACCGCGTTCGGCGTGGCAAAGGACGAATTTAACGATGCGGAATACATCAACGTATTTGGTTACATCACTTACGACAAGGAAACCCGCGAGTTCAAGGCTGCCTCCAAGGAAAAGCTGATGGATCCATCGGTGCCCGGCAATATCATCATCCTCAACACCAACAATTGCGAGGCACACGGTAGCGGCACCATCGATATGGGCGCGAAACTCGGCCGTGTTGATTTTGTCACAAACGGTACGATTGTCAACTTCATGATGGCCGATTCTGCCGAAATGCACCTTACCACCTCCATCGATTTCTTCTTCAACGATAAATCTATGGACTTGATGAACAAGGCGTTAGAGAAAGCATCGTTGGATTTTGTGGATGTTTCGGGCGATGAGGCTTTCGATCTGGCCCTGTACAACATCCTTGGGAAAGCTGAATACGACCGCTATGTGCGCAGTACAGCGATGGGTCAGAACCGCCGTCTGCCCGATGCCCTGCAGGTGAAGTTCCTTTTCTCTAACATTGACTTCGAGTGGGACAAGGAACATTCCACCTTCAAGTCGCAAACCTCTCTGCCATTGATTGTTTGCGGTGCGAAACAGGTCTATAAAACAGTGCCCGGACGTATCGTGATTGAGAAACGCGGTTCCAGAAACCGGCTGTATCTCTATTTCGAATTCGACAGCCAGTTCTACTACTTCCAGTTCGACAACAATGCGGTTTCGGCGTTCTCGTCCGACAAGGCATTTAACGATGCTATCACCAGCGTAAAACCGAAGAACCGCTTCCAAGAGCCCGACAAGGCCAAGGGACTGCCGTCGTTCTCTTACAAGCTGGGTAACAGGAGTTTGAAGAACAAGTTTGTGAAGAACTACTTCACTGACATTGAGGAAGAACCCGAAACGGAGGAAGAATAATGAAACGGATTTGGATTGCGGGGCCATGTGCGGCAGAGACACGGGAGCAAGTGTTAGAAACAGCGAGACAACTCGTTGAACAGTCGCGACTTGCCTCCATCAAGCTGGATTATTACCGGGCGGGAGCTTGGAAAGTTCGCAGCACCCCTGACAGTTTCACAGGTGCGGGGGAGAATGCGCTGCCCTGGCTGGAAGAGGTGCAGGAAACGTGGCAGGTGCCCGTCTGTGTGGAGGTGATGAATGCCCGGCAGGTGGAACTGTGTGCGAAACACGACATCCATACGGTATGGGTAGGTGCCCGAACGGCCGTAAACCCCACGGAGGTCCAGCAGATTGCCGATGCGGTGCGCCATTCCGGGTTCACCGTCATCGTCAAAAACCCGGTTATCCCCGACCTGAAGCTCTGGATAGGCAATATCGAGCGGTTTTTGAAAGCGGATGCGCGGCAGGTGATGGCCGTCCATAGAGGTTTTCCCGATGCGCAGGAGAACGTCTATCGCAATGCGCCCGTGTGGCAGATTCCCATCGATCTGAAAGTGCGGATGCCTGAACTGCCCATCCTTTGCGACCCGTCGCACCTATGCGGACAGGTACGCTGGATTCCTGAGGTGGCGCAAATCGCGATGAACTACGGCTTTGACGGGTTGATGACGGAATGCCACTGCACACCTCAACAGGCATTGTCGGACGCGGAACAGCAGATGACTCCTATGCAATGGGCGGAGATGATTACCGGTCTGGATTTGCGCAACGACACCCCCGACCTCTCCCTCGTCAAACAGCGGGCAAAATTGGAAAACATTGACAATCAGCTCAGTGAGCTTCTCTACCAACGAATGCTGATTTCGGATGAGATTGCAGACATCAAACGGAAGAACCATATCGCCGTAGTGCAACCTCAACAGTGGCAGCAAGTGGTGAAACGATACCTGAAGCATCCAGAAGACTCTGCCTACCAGGAATTTATAGACAAATTTTTAGAACTGCTGCACCAGACATCCATCAAACGCCAACAGTAACTCCCTACGGCTTTTGCCTACTGCCTACGACCTAATTAATCACCTCTCTCGCCTTCAAAATCACCTTATCCGTCTTATTGATGACCGGATAGAAGGCCTCGTCGCCGTATAAGTTGCGTCCGATGAGCGCTTTCAGCCAGGCTTTCAGCTCCTTGGAGGAGTTGGCGGTCATATTCGAAACTTTCTTGTTGTTGTGCTTTTCGTAATACTGGACTAGCTGCTGCAGCATCGCGTCCGTGACGGTCATTCCCGAAACGTAGGATTTGGCATCCGGGAACTGCTTCTTCAACTCAGCTTTGTGGTCATTGGCGTAATGGAAGGCATATTGGATGAGTGCCGAGGTGTTGGCGATGTCGTAATAGGCATCCATATCCTCACCACGATCAATCGGCACAAAATAGTCGGGCATAATGCCACCGCCGCCATAGACCGTGCGACCTTTCAGCGTGTGATACACCTTCGTGGAATCGAGATGGATGCTGTCGGCACTCTCCATCTCGCCGTTGAGCAGCCGTTTGTAGAGGTCTTCGTAGTAGGCATCCGTGCCGTGGGTATATTCGCGCTGGATGCAGCGTCCGCTGGGGGTGTGGTAGCGCGAGGTGGTCAGCCGGATGGAGGATTGGTCGGAAAGATCGAACTGCCGTTGCACCAAGCCCTTACCGAACGAGCGACGACCCACGATGATACCGCGATCGTTATCTTGGATAGCTCCGGCCACAATCTCGCTTGCCGAAGCACTGAAGTCATCAATCAGTATCACCACCTTGCCTTCCTCAAAATCGCCCTTCTTCGAGGCGTAAATCACCTCGGGACGCACTTTGGAACCTTCAATAGAGACGATTTCTCGGTTCTTGGGAAGGAATTCGTCGCAGACACTGATGGCGGCATCCAAAAATCCGCCGGTATTGGAGCGCAGATCGACAATCAGGGAGGTCATGCCCTGCCGTTTCAGCTTCAGGATGGCATCGTTGAACTCTTTTGCGGTAGTGCTGCCAAACTCATTGAGCTTGATATAGCCGATTTTCGCGTCCATCATGTAGGCCACATCCACCGTGTAGGTTGGAATCACGCCGCGAGTGATTTCGTAGGTATATTTTTCCTTGAACCCAGGTCGCAAGATGCCGACTTTCACCTTGGAGCCCTTCTTGCCCCGTAACAGTTTGAAAGCCTGCTCGTTCTTGATTCCGATGATGGATTTCCCATCGACTTCAATCATGCGGTCGCCCGCCATCAGCCCAGCTTTCTCCGACGGGCCGCCAGAAATCACGGAAACGACCATCAGCGTGTCGTTCATGATGTTAAATTGGATGCCGATGCCCTCGAACGAGCCTTCCAGCGTCTCCATCATCGTTTTGTTGTCCTCGGCGGTGGAATAGGTGGAATGCGGATCCAGCCCTTGCAACATCGCGTTGATAGCTAACCCGTAAATCGAGTCCACGTTGACAGAATCGACGTAGTATCGGTCGATGTACCCCATCACTTCGCTCATTTTGTTGAGCTGCTCGTTGCCCCGCTTGCTCAGCTTGTTCGGGTTGATATGCAGCGCGAGGGAGAATCCGGCCAGAAACGCGACCAGAATCCACAAAAACAGAAGGCAACCGCTACGTCTATTCTCATTCATCATCTTCAAATCTTAAAGGCTTCTAATAACATTGCCATTGTAGGAGCATCGCCATTCCTGGCGACTTTTTTTGCGGCAGGAATGCCGCAGCTCCTAAGACGCGGCAAAAGTACACAAAAAACGAATACATATTATTACAGGGAAATAGTCTCCGTCAGAACAGGGCGATGATTTTGGGGAGGAAGATGATCAGCCCGATAGCCAGCGCCGCGATAGCGTTCACCAGCACCCCTGCCGCCGACATATCCTTGACCTTTTTGATGCGATCATCCCGCTCGGGGCAGACAACATCGGAAAGGTCTTCGATGGCGGAGTTGAAAATCTCACCCGCGAACACCATCCCGATGGCAAAGGCGACGGCCACCCATTCGAGCAGGGAGATGCGAAAAAGGGCACCCACCACAATCACGCATACCGTGGTGAAGAGATGGATTCGGGAGTTGTGCTCTTCCCTGAAGAGAATCCGCAGCCCGTTGAAGGCATAAGTGAAGCTTTTCAGCCGCTTGGCAATGGAAAACTTTTCCTGTTTCATAATCCCTGTTTTGGCGGCAAAAATAGAAAATAATCGGACATGAAAAACGGACGGCCAAAAGCCGCCTATAATCCAGTTTTAATCTTTCTAAAAAGCTCTAATCAAATTTTTTCCTTGTGATGAAAAATCATCGTGAGGCTCTTTTGCTGGCGGTGCGGAAAATTTCAACAGCCTTTGTGAACCGTAAGGCCGCTGCAGAGTGAGTGGTCGTTTGATTGGCCTATCAGTCCTATCAGTCTTATCGGTCTTATACGTCTTATAGGGCCTATAGGCCACCCACCCTCTCTTAACCCTAATACTTCCGATATTTCCTCCTCGCTTGGCTCATCCTCTCGCGCAGCCCGCCATTTTTGACGAAGTCCTGCTCCAACCGCCTGATTTGCCTGTCCAAGAGAAAGTTGCACTGGTTTACCAGACAAATCATAATGTTGGCGCAGACGATGCCATCCCGCGTTTCCAAGAACTCGCGGTAGGTTTCAAACGACTCGTCCTTTCGGTAGGCCAAGCGTCGGACGAACAAGGCCTCTTTGCTGTCTTTTTCCCAAATAACCCCTCGGTTGTTGCGAATGTAGTCCTTGTAATCTTCCAGCAGCTCTTCTTGACTGGCCCTTGCCACGTTGGTCAGTTTGATTTCGGTTTCTTTGGACGTGGCCGATGCCATCGAGCCTTCAATGATGTTTTGTTTGCCGGAACGTGCCGCCTGCACCATCTGGTCAACAGTGCGGTCGCGCTTGTTCAAAAAGCGGCTGCAGAAAAGCACCGTACCGGAATAGACGATGAGCGATTTCTTGTAAGAGAGCAACTCCGTGTAGTTGCCGTGAGACGGGATAAATCCTGTTTCTGCCATCATAGGTTTTCGTTTTATTATTTTATAAATAATTTGTATTCAGTCAAATAGACTATTTTGCAACAATTCTTTTAACATGGCAAAGATATAATTTTTTCACTTTCATTACAGTTCGTAAATTATACATAACTGGAAAAAGCGAATAAAGAGACCAGCAATCGTCTATTATCCAGTTAATAAGTATGGAAAACACGGAAAATTTGCCTCACAAATTTTTTTTGAGGAAAATTTCGGGCACGTAACATTTTGCGTTCATGCGTACATATATGATGGAAGAACGGGCATCGGCGGTGAGGTTTTTCATGGTGGAATAAAAAACCGGGCGCGACCGATTGTCGATCGCACCCGTTTGGGGATTGTAGAGGGTGTGTCATAAGTCACTTTTTCAAAAAAAGCTATTTGATTATCAAATAGTTACGAGTCAAAAAATGACGATTTTTGGACTTTTGACACACCCTCTACGGGGGTTCCGTACACATCTACCAATGTTTGAGGTCTGGATGTATGGCGTGGTATTGTGCTTCGCCCAACGCATCCGCCTCGTCAACCTTGCTGTGGTATTGTGGCGGAACAAGTTCGCAGAAGGAATCTCCGATTTCGTCGTGGAAACCGTATCCGCAAGGCCAGCACCACGCCATTATCTGCACCACACGCGGCATCATCGCTTCCAGCATATTGTTCTTTACAAGGAATTTCAACATGGAACGGAAGTTGCTGACAGCCGAATCATAGTACTGCTCCCACAGGTCACCGGCATAAAACGAAAACTCGCAGACACGTTCCACATAATAGACCATCGCCTCTGCCAGCGTGTCAGTCGATGGGGCAAGTTTCTTGAAATCCGACAGCGCTTTGCGACACACGCTGAAACGGCATTGTGGATCGCGTGATATATCGTCATCAAACTCTTTGCGGACAATCTTCTTGAACTTCTCCAATTCT
>CAJOKR010000058.1 GCA_905235135.1 uncultured Bacteroidales bacterium | reverse complement strand
AGGCTTCCACCTCGTAAACCTCATACACGTTGATAACCAACTTGTTGAGGCGGTCGTAGTTATTCAACTCCTCCACATGGAGCTGGTAGCTCTCAAACTGGTGGGTGCCCGGCGCGAGGTTCGACAGGTCGAAGCCGCGCTCGGTGTAGGTGCCGTCCTGGCAGATGCCCGCCTCGATTTCCTCCGTCACGAGCTGCGCCTGCGCCACCCCGTCGGAAAACTCGATGTTACTGTTGCCGTGTTGTTGGTAGAATGGCTGCCCGATGGCGGCATAGACGTGGTTGTGGGTGCCACCCGCCGTCACCACCGCGTGAACGGTGGCGGGCGGCTGCGCAACCGTCGCCGCACAAAGCCCAAGGAACAGAACGGCTACGACAAACTTCTTTCTCATATTCATATTTTATTTCCTTATATCACTGATTCTTAACAATCTACAAGCCAATCCGAGTGATTCCCCATGGCAAAAGGATGGAGAAGAGACAAAAAACGCGCACGCGGTGGCGTACACGAAATAGCGGACACAAAAAAAGCGATGGAAGAAATGCCGTTTTCAGCACCCTCTCCAATCGCTTGTATAAAATTTGTATATATTTGATTATCAAGTATATACCCCTCCCCAGAAAACAAAAGCAGCAGGTTGACGGTCGCCGATGGCCGTCATCCCGCTAACTGTCATATTCCGCAAGAGGTCTTTCATATTGACTATTCAATCAGGTTTTATTATACGTATAAAAACACTCAATGTTACAAATCAAAACGACTCGGCAAAACCGAGTAGAACTGCTCACAAGAAAAAACGCGCAAAAGTATAATTTTTTTAAATATCGGGTACTTTTTTTATTTTTACGAAACAACGCTGTTTCTGCAGCATAAACAGGCGCAAGGAGCAGCGTCACCTCATGAAAAAAACGAGCGTCATCACAGCAATTATGGGAAAGTTGGTGCATGAAATCTGAAAAAATGTACCTTTGCCGACAAATTATCACGAACAATGAATGTGAACATCACCAAAGGACTGGACCTGAAACTAAACGGCGCCGCGCCCGACGCCACGCTCGATTTCGCGCTGACGGACAGGTTCTCCATCCGCCCGTCCGACTTCCGCTGGCTGCTGCCCAAACTGCTCGTGCAGGCGGGCGACCGTGTGGAAATCGGCACACCGCTGCTTTGCGACAAGCGGGACGAGAGAATCGTCATCGTGTCGCCCATGGCCGGAACCGCGCAGGAGATTGTGCGCGGCGAGAAACGGGTTATCGAAGAGATCACGATTGCCCGCGATTCAGAATCCGCCATAGAGGCCACCGTTGATTTCGACGCCCCAACCGATGGGGATAGTGTCCGCAAGCTGCTGCTACAGTACGGGTTGTGGCCTTGTCTGCGGCAACGTCCGTTCGCCACCATCCCTAATCCCGACAGCAAGCCGAAGTCGGTCTTCATCCCCTGCTTCGACAGCAACCCGCTCGCCCCGGACTTCAACGTCCTGCTGCGCGGCAAGGAGGAGTATTTCCGGCACGGAATTAAGATGCTGCAACTGGCCACAAACAACGTTCCTGTGCATCTGTGTATGCACGAAGGAACTGACAACCAGTTATTTGAATCGACCGAAAACGTCCAGAAGCACTACTTCAGCGGACCACACCCCGCAGGCAACGTCGGCACGCACCTCCACCATATCGACCCCATCGGGAAAAGCGATGTCGTCTGGTATGTGGATCCGCAAGAGGTGGCCCGCATCGGCCGCTTCTTTGCAGAGCACGTCCTGCAGTTTGAGAAGACCGCTGCGCTGACCGGCCCGGTCGTCAAGAGCACCGGCTATTTCAACACGGTTTACGGCGCGGACCTCACCGCGCTGTTTGCCGACAACCTCGCGCAGGACAATGTCCGCATCATCAGCGGCAGCGTGCTGAGCGGCAGCAAGTTGGGAGTCTCCCCCACCCTGCGTTTCCACGACCGGCAGATCACCGTGATTGCGGAGGGCGGCAAGCGGGAAATCTTCGGTTGGCTGCTGCCCGGACTGAAGAAGTGGAGCGCGTCGCACACGTTCCTGTCGTGGCTCACGCCCAAGCGCACCTACGAGGTCAACACCTCGCTGCACGGCGGCCGCCGCGCCGTCATGATGACCGACGTTTACGACAAGGTCTTCCCCTTCGACCTCATGCCGCTGCAACTCCTCAAAGCCTGCGAAATCAAGGACATAGAGCAGATGGAAGCCCTCGGCATCTACGAAATCGACAGCGAGGACTTCGCCCTCTGCGAGCTCGTCTGCCCCTCCAAAAAGGAGTGGCAGCGCATCGTGGAGGAAGCCCTTCTCGAATTAAGAATGCAGAATTAAGAATGCAGAATTATTATGAAAATATTCCTTAAGCAGCCTCGAAGAGGCAACACGCACGAAGTGCAATTAACCCCACATAAGCGAAGCGCAATGTGGGGCCTGCTACGCAAGAAGCAAGCCGCAGTGTGGGGCGCAACCCTACTGACATTCATTTTGGCCGGATTCACGGCGCAGGCGCAGGTGCAGCCCACCTGGGAGTCGCTGAACCAGCGTGGTTACCCGCAGTGGTTCCAGGACGCGAAACTCGGCATCTTCATCCACTGGGGACTCTACTCCGTGCCCGCGTATGCCTCGAAAGAGGGCTACGGCGAGTGGTTCTACCGGGGGCTGATGCAGCACGTGCCCGAGCGGACGCGCATCATGAGCTACTACGCCGACACCACCAAGCCCGTCTTCGACCAGTACAAGGAGCTCACCAAATACTGGCACGCGGAACTCTGGAATCCCGACGAGTGGGTGGATTTGTTCCAGTACGCCGGCGCGAAATACGTGGTGTTGGTTACCAAGCACCACGACGGCTACTGTCTGTGGGACAGCCAATTCCAGCCCGAGTGGAACAGCGTGGTGAGCGGTCCGAGGCGCAACATCGTGGAGGAGCTGACCACGGCGGTGCGCAAGCAAGGCCTGCACATGGGCTTCTACTACTCGCTGCCCGAGTGGACCAACCCGCGCCACATCTGGATGGTCGATCCCGACAGCGAGATCGGCGACTACGTTGACAACTACATGGTGCCGCAGTTCAAGGAGTTAGTGACGCGCTACAAGCCCGACCTCCTCTTCTCCGACGGCGACTGGAACAACACGGCGGAACAGCTTCGTTCGCAGGAACTTATCAGCTGGTACTACAACACCGTGGGCGCGGATGCCATCGTGAACAACCGCTGGGGCAACGGCACGCAGCACGGGTTCCTCACGCCGGAGTACAGCGCGGGCATCGCCAACACGGAGGTGCCGTGGGCGGAGTGCCGCGGCCTCGGGCGCAGTTTCGGCCTTAACCGCAACGAGGATTTGGACAACTACATGACCGACAAGGAGTTGACACAGCATTTCGTGGAGTTGGTGGCCCACGGCGGCGGCATGACCCTCAACGTGGGTCCCTACGCCGACGGCACCATTCCGCTCATCCAGCAGGAACGGCTCCGCAGTCTCGGCAAATGGTTGGAAATCAACGGTGCGGCCATTTACGGGGCACTGCCGAATGATGTACCATGCCAGCGGGAGAAAACTTCAGCCCAACTGACACCCTCGAAGACCATCAATTTCGACTGGGTGCGCAACGCGCCGATGCGGGAGGTGACGCCAGATCATTTCGACATCCATTGGAGTGGGACAATCACCGTACCCGCCGACGGCAAGTTCACTTTCAAGGCTTCCGCTGACGATGTTATGACCGTGACACGCCGTATCACCTACACCGAAGACACGCTTCTGCATGTCAGCAAAGGCGGTGCCGGGACGCAAATCCCGCAAACGACCCTCTATTTGCAAAAAGACGAGACACTGAACTTGGAGGTTTATTACCATGAGGAGGATATGGAGGCTACGGCTTCGCTGACGTGGAGTCACGACGGAGGTGCAGAGGAACCGGTACCGGCAAATTGGCAGGGCGAAGTCACATGGGAGCACACCACCCGATGCTTCACTTTTGACGATAGCAACTTCTACATTATAGAGTTTGAAAGACCCAGCCAACTTGAACCGTTGGTCATCAAGAATATGCCCAAACTAAATCCGAAAGATGGGATGATCCTGTTAGGCACGGAGTATGAGGTGAGCTACCACGGCGAGAAAGGGGAAGCCTACACCATGCTGAAGTGGAAACAGGACAAGAAGGGAACCCTTACCATCGACTTTTCCGACATCGACACCAAGAAACTGAACGAGTTGGAGAATGCGTGGGTAATCCGGGTCATTTCTTTTGAGACACTTAAGCGATAATTTATTACTTTTGCCAACTTTTTAGAGAAATGCCAAAGAAACCACATAAGTTTAACGCCTTGCTCGACGCCATGGACACGTTCCTGCGCACACCCGCGACGGTCACGGACGGTCGTTGCCACGTGCGCGATGCGGTGGATATGAAGCGCATCATGATTACGGTGATGATTGCGCTGACTCCCGCGTTGGTGTTCGGCTGGTGGAACGTTGGTTTTCAGCATTTCCTTGCCATCGGGGAACAGACTGCTTTGTGGCAATGTCTCTGGTACGGCATCCTGAAGTGGCTGCCGTTGGTCATCGTGACCTACGTCAGCGGACTCGGCGTGGAGGTGCTCTTCGCGCAGATCCGCAAGGAGGAAGTCGCGGAAGGTTTCTTTGTCACGGGCTTTCTCATCCCCATGATTATGCCGCCCGATGTGCCATTGTGGATTGTTGCGGTGGCCACCATCTTCGCCGTAATTTTCGGCAAGGAGGTCTTCGGCGGTACGGGCTACAACTTCCTGAACCCTGCGTTGTTGGCTCGCGCTTTCGTCTTCTTCGCCTACCCGTCGGTGATTTCCGGCGACCAAGTCTGGGTTTCCGGTGCCGATGCCGTTACGTGCGCGACCCCGTTATCATTCGTCATGAACGGTCACCCCGAGGCGGTGACTCCCACGTGGGATCTCTTCCTTGGTACCATCCCCGGTTGCATCGGGGAGACCTGCAAACTGGCCATCCTGCTGGGGGCGGCCATCCTCCTCTTCACGCAGGTGGCCGACTGGCGCATTATGCTCTCCGTCTTCACCGGCGGCTATCTGACAGCGGCCATCTTCCATGTCACGGGACTTTGCCCCGTTGAAGCCCATGACCAACTGCTGATGGGCGGCTTTATGTTCGGCGCGGTCTTCATGGCCACCGATCCCGTCACCGCCGCGCACACCCGCGACGGCAAATACATCTACGGATTGCTCATTGGCACCCTCGCCATCCTCATCCGCACCCTCAACAAAGGCTACCCCGAAGGCATGATGCTCGCTATCCTGCTGATGAACATCTTCGCCCCCCTCATCGACTACTGCGTCATCCAAGCCCACATCAAACGACGGAGGAGACTTAAGACTTGAGACTTAAGACTTGAGACTTGAGACTTGAAACCTGAATCTTGAATCCTGAATCCTGAAACCTGAATCTTGAAACTTGAAACCTGAATCCTGAAACCCAGAATGAAGAAATTCAGTAATACCTACATCTTCCTATATATCACCGCCTTAGTCGTGATCATCGCGGTAGTGCTCACCCTCGTTTCAACGGGGTTGAAGCCGCGTCGTGATAGGAACAAGCAGGCCGAGAAGTGCCAGCAGATCTTGCGGGCGGCGGGCCATGACATCGACCGTTCGAAAGCCGTGGAAGCGTTCTCGAATCTTGCCGAGCCGCTAACCGAAGATGGCCAACAGTATCGGGTTGTCTGCGCCGACGGCACCTCCGGTATCGCCTTGCGCCTCGACGGCAAGGGCCTCTGGGGACCAATTTGGGGCTATGCGGTTATCTCGGAAGACGGACAAACCCTCAAAGGGGTCAGCTTCGACCACAAATCGGAGACTCCCGGCCTCGGTGCAAAGATCACCGACAAGGCGTTCCTCAACGCCTTCAAAGGAAAAAAACTCTACGATAAAAACGGCAACTTCGTGTCCGTCAGGGTGTTGAAACCGGGCACATTCCCCGAAATCGCCGACGAAAACCGAGTGGATGCCATCTCAGGAGCCACGCTGACCTCGAAAGGCGTGGATGAGATGCTGGGGAAATGTAAAATTGAATAGTGATACTATTCCACTACAGACGTAACCTCACCCTCATAGAATCGCGTAACCAATTGGTCGCCAGTGCGTAACATTTTCGCATCCGTCACTGCCCTACCCTCCTTCAGGGTGATGCTGTAGCCGCGACGAAGCACGTTTTCGGGACTGAGCAGCCGCAACTTCCCATCGAGACTATCGCATTCGCGGGCGCATTTCTGCAACATGGCAGTCGCCCCTTTCGGCAGCAGCTCTTGCAAGCGGTCGAGTTTCTGCCGTTCGCCATTCAGCCGCACCTGCAAGTTGCGATCCGCCTCCTGCGCCAACGACTTCAACCGGAAAGTTTCGTTCATCGTCACCGCTTTCGACTTGTAAACCAGCGTTTTGGAAAGTTCACCAAGTCTGTTTCGATGAACGTCCATAATCTTGGGAAGCTTATATTGGAACGCCGTTTCCGTGAGGGCCAATGACTGTCGGGTCTCCGTGAGTCGCGTCCGCACCTGCTGCACGATGCGCGCCATGCGGTCGTTGAGCTGTTCCTCGAAACGGCGGAACTGGTCGATAAGGGAGACTGCGACCTCCGTGGGGGTGATAAAGCGGGCATGCGCCACCATGTCGGTGACCGTAAGGTTGGTGGAATGCCCGATGCCGGTAAGGACGGGCAGCGGGAAAGTAGCCACCCGCTGGGTAAGGTCGTAATCGTCGTAGCAGCTCATGCCCACGTCGCCGCCGCCACCGCGCACGATGACCACCACGTCGAAATCGCCTCGCCGCTGCTCGATCTTCTGCAACTGGCCCGTGATGCCCGTGATGGCTTTGTCGCCCTGCAGGATGGACGGGAACAGCTCTGTATGAAAGTTGTAGCCCTGTTCGTTGCCGTGTAACGTCTGCATGAAGTCGCTGTAGCCCTTGCTCGTCTCCACCGAGATGACCGCCACGCGCTTCGGTAGCGTCGGCATCGGCAGTTGGCGGTTGAGATCGAAGACCTGCTCCTTCTTGAGGCGGTCGATAACCTCCTGCCGGTTGCGCACCATCTCGCCTAACGTGTAGCTCGGCTCGATGTTCTCAATATGCAACGCAAGGCCGTGCTTCGGGCTGAACTGTACCGTGGCGAGGCACAAAATGCGGATGTTCTCCTTCAGCGGCTCACCCGTAATCTGCACGAATCGCCGGTTGATGTCCTGAAAATTGGCCGCCCAGATAATCGCCCGCATCTCCGTCTTGATGGTATTCCCCTCACGTTCAACCAGTTCCGGATAACAATGTCCGCTATACGGATAGTAGTTCAGCTTCAGAATTTCCGCCTTGATGTAGTACGGGCGGTTATAGGTGCGCTCAATCACCTTGTGGATGCTCATCGCCACATCCGACAAGGAATATACGGTATGGTTGTTGAAGGTTTCGCGTTCTTGTATCATATTCGGTTGTTACTCACCCCACACTGCGGCTATCGCCTTGTGTGGGGTTATTAGCTCTAACGAGCTTTTGTCCCTCCGGGACTGCTCAAGGAACAATTCTTAATTCTTAATTCTTAATTCTCAATTATACCCAATATGTTTCGGAATCCGGAGCCAGTGTTCGTAGCGGTGACCGAGGCGCTGGACCGTTCGTGTCCAGAGGTCGGTGGCGGGGGTGTCGAAGACGAGGGAGTGCGTGGCCGGGGCGATTACCCACATATTGCGTTCCAGCTCGTCCTCCAGCTGTCCCGGCGACCAACCCGCATATCCGAGCAGGAACTTGGACTTGAGGTTTGGGATGGCATGTTGCTCCAACACGGCGATGAGCACGGGGTTATAGCCCACATACACGCCGGGGAGCAGCCGCGTGGCCTCGGGACAAGAGTCGAAGCTGTGGAGCAGGAAGACGGCTTCCGGCAGCACCGGCCCGCCAAAATAGATGGGGTCATCGACTTTGATTTCGTTCACCACGTCATAGACCGTATGCGGCAGCTGGCGGTTGATGATCAGCCCCGCCGTGTGTTCCTCCTCGTAATCCGTCAGCAGCACCACCGAATGGTTGAAGAACGGGTCGTTGAAGTACGGTGTGGACACTAACAGCCGCCCCGCCTCCAACGAGAGGCCGGTGGGTTCAATGCGCAGCATGTCGTCATATTCGTTCATTCTTTGAATGGTTATAGGTTATTGGTTATTGAGAGTTATCCTTAATAATATTTGCTCAATCCGCCCAATTCGCCGACAGCTTTCGCCGTTAAAATCCAGTGAAAGGGAAAAACAAAGGCGGGAGCAACAGCAGGAATCCCAGCACTATCAGTGCCAGCAGGAACTTCCAGATGAACTTCGCCCACGTCGCGTACGGAATCCGCGCCACGCCGAGCACGCCGATGAGCACGCCGGACGTGGGGGTGATCATGTTGGTGAAGCCGTCGCCGAACTGGAACGCGAGCACCGTAAGCTGCCGCGGAATCTCCATCAGGTCAGACCATTCGGCCATCATCGGGATGGTGAGTGCAGCCTTGGCGGAGCCCGACGGGATAATCAGATTCAGCAGGTTCTGCATCACGTACATCGCGGCGGTGCTGCCGATACGACCCGCACCCTGCATCCCTTCCGCCACGGCGTAGAGGATCGTGTCGATGATGTGGCCGTCTTCCAGAATGATGATGATGCCACCAGCCAACCCGACCACCAGCGCAGCCACGAGGATGTCCTTACAGCCTTCCAAGAAGCTGCGGAAGATCTTGTCGAAACGCATCCCGAAGGCGCAACCGGCCAAGATGCCCATCGCGAAGAAGAGGCCCGCAATCTCCATCACATACCAACCGTAACCCAACACGCCCGTCACCAAAATCAGAATCGTGAACAGCAGGATGGTGAGAATCAGATGGTGCACCGACTTGCGGGTGGCGAAGAAGCCGATGAGGATGAACAGCGCGGCCCAAATCGGGAACAGCATCACCCGACGGCTACCTAACCCGACCGTGATGTCCGTGTAGGGCATCGTGATGGCACAATAGAGCAAAACCGCAGAGATAGAGCCATATACAATCCACGCTCCCCTACCCGACTTCACCAGCTCGTGTTTGTCTTCCGTGTCGGCGGTCTTCTCACGCCAGTAACTGTCAATGCTGTAGGTCAGCGATTTTTCGGGATTCTTCTTCACCCAAGCGGCGTAGATCAGAGTAAAGACAATGGCGATGACGGTGAGGATAATCCAACAGATGAGCCGGTAGCCGATGCCGGAGAAGGTCGGCAGTCCCGACAATCCTTGCGCGATACCGATGGTGAAGGGATTGAGCATCGCGCCCGCGAAGCCCACATGAGCGGCCACATAGCACATCAGCACGCCCGTGATGGAGTCGTAGCCCATGGAGACGGCCAACGGCACGAAGACCACAATGAAGGCTATGGTCTCCTCGCTCATCCCGAATACCGACCCGAACAGACTGAACATCAGCATAATGGCGACAATCAGCAGGTTGTTGACCCCTACCTTTCGGAAGAAGGCGTGCTCCTGCATCCGCTGGGTTTTGTCGAGGAAGAGCCAGATGCCGCGGTTGATAGCATCGGTCTCGTTCATCACCCAAAACGCGCCGCCGATCATCAGGATAAAGACGATGATGTTGGCGGTTCGCTCGAAACCTTTGAAGAAGGCGGTGAACACCTGCCAAGTCTGCGGCGCAGGATCGACCCGATGATACGAGTCGGCCACTACCACATTCCGTTCGTGCCCATCCACCGTAACGGTCTGTCTGTCAAACTGTCCGCCCGGCACAATCCACGTCAGCACCGCGCACACGGCGATAATGCTGAAGACGATGGTGAAGGTGTGGGGGATATTGAATTTTGTACGCATACTTTTGCTGATTTAGGGTGCAAAAGTACGATTTTTTAGGGAATGGTGAATGGTGAACAGAAATTTGTGACACAAATTTTCTGGAATATAATCCCAAAAAACATACTTATTTTTGGGATTACGTTCCAGAAAATAAGCAAATATTTATTTAGGAATCGACGCTTCCCAGCGTCGCAATGAGATGGAGCCAACTGCGTCTCGCTGTTGCTGCCGTGCATCTACGCAGACTCAGAAGCCTCCCCATGGCCGCCGCCCTCCTTTTTCCCCTTTTTGGTCCCAAACGCCACTATTTTTCTTCTTCTATCAATTGTTTTGCAAGCACAGAAACTTGCTGTCCTGTCGGTTCAACATACGGCAAAACATCCTGCTCTGTCAGCCCGTATGTGTCGTCATAGTCACCCGTCTGGCGCATTGTGAACAAGCTGTGGTAGAGTCTTCCCATATCAGAAGATACTATTCCTGTCTTAACAAAATGTAAACCGAATAGATGGATAACACCGCTGTGCGTCTGTGCTGTGTCACCATTGGCTATCAAGAGTGCAGAAACAGCATTGTACGCGGCATAATAGAGACGATTGGCTATAGTCTCCCAATATTTCAGTCCTAACACGCCTTTTGCTTGCTCATATGCACGAAAGGCTTTCTCTACGCGGAACTCCACCACCGCACGACGTTCTTCCTGTGACAGACTCATAGTACTACTCCTTCCTTCATTACGTTTTTATAAAATGGCGTGAAACGCTTACTCTCCCAGTCCTTCATCGTGTACATGACAGGATTGACCATCGCGTCTATCTCCCATCCCAACTCACGTATCGGATAACTCACATGATCCATATCCGCAGGTGTGATACGATCCTTGTCAAGCAAGATGAGCACATCCCAATCGCTGTCAGCGCGCGCATCACCTCGGGCACGCGAGCCAAATAGTATGGCCTTGCCCCGAATCGGAGCTATCCGCGCCAAAATGAGTCTAACTCCATTTACAATAGATTCTCGTATAGTTTCTACAGTTGTCATAATGAATTTACAATAAACAATAATTCATTCACATTCAAGACCGCAAAAGTACAATTTTTAGTGTATCATCGTAGAGACGCGAAATTTTGCGTCTCTACCTCAAATGTATCAGCGCCGCTGCACCCAGCACCGCCGCGTCATTCGATTGCAATTCAGAAAGTTGGATGGAGATTCTATCCTTGTAGATGTAGAGCAGGTTCTCCGCGAAGTAGCGGCGAAGGGGTTTCAGGAGCGCTTCGCCAGCGCGGGTGGGACCGCCCATGAGGAAGAAGGCTTCCGGGGAGCAGAACGAGGGTTGGCCATACCGATAGCGAGCCAGTAGGCCGTCACTTCGTAGGTCTTGAGTGCCAGCGCATCGCCCGCCACGGCCATCTCACCCACGTCTTTGCAGGTAAGCTCGTTGCCACGGAAATTGTCGGGCAGGTCACCCTTGGCCGCCAATTCCTTGTAAGTCTGACAAATACCGCGAGCCGAAGCATACATCTCCAGACAGCCTTTCCGTCCGCAGCTGCAGAGCCGATCGCTGTGGGGATTGACGATGGCGTGACCCAATTCTCCAGCCATACAGCCGTGCCCGTGAATCAAGCGACCATCGACGAAGATGCCGCTACCCACGCCTGTGCCGAGTGTAATCGTCACGAAATGCTGCATCAGCTTCGCGCCGCCATAAATGTGCTCACCGAGGGCGGCAGCATCCGCATCGTTGGAGAGCGTCACCGGCAGTCCGAGCAAGGCTCCGAGCTTTTCACAGAGCGGGATTTCCTCCTTCATGCGCAGGTTGGCGGTGTTCGCCCCGATGCAGCCCGTGTCGAAGTGGGCGTTTGGGGCTCCGATGCCCACGCCCGCAATCTCCGTGAGGCCGTTCTCCACCATCAATGCCCGCACTGCCTCCGCCATATCGCGGATATAACGGTCGGAATTATCGTATTCCTGGGTTTTCAACCCTCTGCGTTGCAGCACCTTGCCGTCCGGGTTTACCAGCCCGATGTCCGTGTTCGTGCCGCCAATATCAATGCCAATGGCCAGTTTGTTCATATTGCGTGGTTTTGGTTGGGTAATCAAAATTTCTGGGTGCAAAGGTACAAAAAAACGGGACACCCGAAGATGTCCCGTTTATATTGCGATTGTAGAGACGCACGGCCGTGCGTCTCTACGAA
This sequence comes from uncultured Bacteroidales bacterium, assembly GCA_905235135.1. Lineage (GTDB taxonomy): Bacteria > Bacteroidota > Bacteroidia > Bacteroidales > WCHB1-69 > F23-D06. Next base: position 28,152 of record CAJOKR010000058.1, on the reverse strand, counting down.
CGTTTTACAGAAGGTGAATGGCAACGGTAAGACCTGCCATCACGATACTGACCATGCTCATCAGCTTGATGAGGATGTTCAGGGACGGGCCGGAGGTATCCTTGAAGGGATCGCCCACGGTGTCGCCCACGACGGTGGCTTTGTGGTTGTCAGAGCCCTTGCCGCCGAAGTTGCCTTCCTCGACATACTTCTTGGCGTTGTCCCAGGCACCACCGGCATTGGCCATGAAGATAGCCAACACGAAACCGGCACCCAGACCGCCGACGAGCAGACCGAGCACACCGGCCACGCCGAGGATCAGACCCGTGACGATGGGGGCCAGGATGGCGAGGATGGACGGGAGCAACATCTCTCTTTGAGCACCCTTCGTGGAGATGGCCACGCAGCGGGCGTAATCCGGAGTACCCTCACCGGTGAGGATGCCCTTGATTTCGCGGAACTGGCGACGGACCTCTTCCACCATCTTCTGAGCGGCGCGACCCACGGCATTCATCGTGAGACCGCAGAACAGGAAGGCCATCATAGAACCGATGAAGACACCCACGAGCACCTTCGGGTTCATCAAAGAGACGTTGTAGTATTCCATGAAGTCGATCAGGGAAGCCTGAGCGGTTTCGACGACGCGGTTGCCAAGGTCGAGGGTGTCGGTGCCGATACGCACGAGGGCGATCTTGATCTCCTCCACGTAGGAGGCGAGCAGCGCGAGGGCGGTCAGAGCGGCGGAACCGATGGCGAAGCCCTTACCCGTGGCGGCGGTGGTGTTGCCCAGCGCGTCGAGAGCGTCGGTGCGTTTACGGACCTCGGGCTCCAGACCGCTCATCTCAGCGTTACCGCCGGCGTTGTCGGCGATAGGACCGTAAGCGTCTGTGGCCAAGGTGATACCCAGCGTGGAGAGCATACCCACGGCAGCGATACCGATACCGTAAAGGCCCTTGGAGAGGTTCACAGCCGTGAACTCAATCTGGAAGCCGTTGGCGCACAGGAAAGCGAGAATGATGGCCACACCGATGGTGAGCACTGGGATGACCGTGGAGATCATACCCAAGCCGATACCGGAGATGATGACCGTGGCAGGACCCGTCTGGGAAGCCTCGGCGACCTTCTGCGTCGGTTTGAAGGACTGGGAAGTGTAGTATTCCGTTGACTTGCCGATGATCACGCCGGCGAGCAGACCCACGACCACAGAGAGGGAGACCTGCCACCACACGATGTCGGTAGAATCTTTGAACAGCACATACATGATGCAGAACGTAGCCACGGCGATGAGGCAGGCGGCGGTGTTCGTACCGCGGCTCAGGGCCTTGAGCAGCTCGGTCATCGTGGCATCTTCCTTCGTGCGAACCATGAAGATACCAATCACGGAGAGGACCACGCCGACGGCGGCAATCAGCATCGGGGCGAGGATGGAGCGCATCTGCATTTCGGCACCGAGGGTGGCGAAAGCGGCCGCACCGAGGGCCATGGTGGAGAGGATGGAACCTGCGTAGGACTCGTACAGGTCAGCGCCCATACCGGCCACGTCACCCACGTTGTCGCCCACGTTGTCGGCGATGGTGGCGGGGTTGCGCGGGTCGTCTTCGGGGATGTTGTACTCGGTCTTGCCCACGAGGTCAGCGCCCACGTCAGCAGCTTTGGTGTAGATACCACCACCCACACGTGCGAACAAAGCCTGCGTGGAAGCACCCATACCGAAGGTCAGCATAGTGGTGGTGATGATCACGAGGTGGTGTTCCTCCGGGATGAAGTGGTCGAGGATGAAGAACCACAAAGAGACGTCGAGCAGTGCGAGGCCGACGACGGTCAAACCCATGACGGCACCGCTGCGGAAGGCGATCTGCAGACCCTTGTTGAGGCTCTGGCGTGCGCCGTTGGCGGTACGTGCGGAGGCGTAAGTGGCGGTCTTCATGCCGAGGAAGCCGGCCAAACCGGAGAAGAAACCGCCGGTCAGGAAGGCGAACCACACCCAGCCGTTCTGCAAATCGAACAGCGACATGATGAAGAACAGCACAGCGAGGACGACGAACACGATGCCCACCACCTTGTACTGCTGTTTCAGGTAAGCCATAGCGCCCGTGCGGACGTGTGCGGCGATTTCGCGCATTTTGGGCGTGCCCTCATCTTCCTTCAGCATTCTGCGATAGAAGAAGAACGCAAAACCCAGCGCAACGATGGATGCGCAAAACACGATCCATACATACTTAACGAGTTCTTGATGCTCCATAATTTTTTGATTTTATGAATAAATTAATTTAATGTCTTTCAAAGACTTAAGACTTAACATGTAAGACTTCAGTGCGCATTTGACACATCTTACAGCCTACGGAAAAATCAAGCTGCAAAGATGCAATTTTTTTCGATACGTCTTACAAATTCTCTAAGATGTACTTCGCCAACTTGTTGTACAAGTACGTGCGGGTGTTGCCGCCCATGATGAAGTGGTTCTTGTTGGGGAAGAAGAACTGGTCGTACTCGATGCCGGCCTCGTTCAGACCCTTCACCAACTCCATGGCGTTCTGGAAGTGGACGTTGTCGTCAGCCGTGCCGTGGATCAGCAAGTACTTGCCCTTGAGATCCTTGGCGTAGGTCGTCGGGGAGTTGAGGTCGTAGCCGTCGGGGTTCTCCTGCGGTGTGCGCATGAACCGCTCGGTATAAATGTTGTCGTAGTAGCGCCAGTTGGTGACCGGGGCGACCGAAATGGCCATCTTGAAGGCACCGTCGCCACGGAACATGGACAGCGCGGAAAGGTAACCGCCGAAGCTCCAGCCCCAGATGCCGATGCGCTCACCATCGACGTAGCTCAGCGTCTTGAGCCAGTTGGCAGCAGCAATCTGGTCAATGGCCTCATACTTGCCCATCTGCTGGTAAATCACCTTCTTGAAGGCATCCCCGCGGGTGGCCGTGCCTCTACCATCGAAGCAAACACTGATGTAGCCGTGCTGCGCTAACATCTGGTAGAAGGCGAGATCCATCGCACCGCTATAGGCATTCATTACCTGCTGCGAACCGGGACCGCCATAGCAGTTCATCATCACCGGATATTTCTTGCTCGGGTCGAAATTGGCAGGCTTCATCATCCAGCCGTAAAGCGTCACACCGTCAGCGGTGGTGAAGCTGATGATCTCGCGGTTCACGAAACCGTACGATTCCATCACATTTTTCACTCCGAAGTTATCGTTCAGCACACGCAACTCCTTGCCAGTCTTTTCGTTAATCGTGTATTTCGGGAGTGTGTTCAGGTCGGAATATTGCAACCGGTAGTAGTTGCCGGTCGGACAGAACTCCGTGCTGGCCCAGCCGTTGCCGGCAGTCAGCAGCTGTTTCTTGACCTTCTTGCTGTCATAATTGATGACGTAGAGGTCGCGGTTCAACACGCCCGATTCGTTGGAAAGGTAATAAATCTGCTTTTTAGCTTCGTCAACATATTGAATCTCATTCACTTCCCACTGTCCGTCAGTCAGCTGCTTAATCTCGCCACCGAACGTTACTTTATATATATGATTGAAGCCGTTGCGCTCGGAGGTCACAATCATGGAGTTGTTGTCCTTCAGGAAATAGTAGTTGTCGGTCACATCCAACCATTTCTCGTTGACATCCTGATAGATCACATCTTGTGCCTTGGTAACGGTGTTATAGCGGATGAAGTCGAGCTGGTTCTGATGGCGGTTGAGTTTCAGCACGATAGCATCGCGACTGTTGGGCAGCCAATAGACCCGCGGGAAGTAGCAATTGCTGTTGTCGCCGAGGTCCAGACGGGTGTCGGTGCCGGTGGCGAGGTCGTAAATGTGCACCTCCACGAGGGAGTTGTCCTCACCGGCTTTCGGGTATTTGTACTTGAAATCCGTGGGATAGAGCGCATCGTACATCGGGATGGTGTATTCCTTTACGCGGCTCTCGTCAAAACGGAGGTAGGCGATCTTGCTGCCGTCGGGCGACCAAGAGGCAGCCTGCGACATGTCGAGTTCCTCCTCATAGACCCAGTCCGCGAAACCGTTCAGAATATGGTTGGGGTTGCCGTCACGGGTGATGCGCACCACATTGCCAGTCGTCAGATCCTGGTAGTAGAGGTCGCAGTCGCGGGCGAAGACCACCTTCGTGCCGTCCTTGGAAAGTTCGGCGAAGCGCAACAGATGGGCCGTGTCGGAAATCGGAGTAAGCCTCTTGCTATCAATATCATAAACGTAATAATGCGCCAACGAAGAGCGACGGTAAATGCTCTCTGGGTCGAATGCCAGCATAATCTTCTTCTCGTCGGCAGAGAAGGCATAGTCGCTGATGCCGGCAACGCTGAGACGTTCCTTGCTTGCAGCGGTCAAATCACTGTGCGATAAGATGATACCGGCCATCTCGCCATCGCTGAAGTGATGCCGTTCGATACCGGCGCGCTTGATGACGGTGTAATCGTCGCTCACGGGCATGGCAGTATAACCGGCTACTCCGCGCGGGTAGAAGGAGTAGTTTTCCCAGATGTCCTCAACCGTGATTTTCTTGGTTTGCGCAAACCCGCAAACTCCTAACAGCAAAAGAATTAACGCTGACAATACATATTTTCTCATAAGGCGAAATTTTTAAGGCGCAAAAATAACAATTCCTCGCATACAAACCGCGGCATATCCATAATTTATGTACCTTTGCCCCTCTTTTTGAAAAAATAAAAACCAACGATATGGAAAGTACCGACAATAAAGGTAAAGTGTTCTTATACAACACCTTATCAAAGAGAAAAGAACTATTCAAACCCATCACGCCCGACCATGTGGGACTCTATGTCTGCGGTCCGACGGTGTATGGTGAGCCGCATCTCGGCCACGCCCGCCCGGCGGTGACCTTCGACGTGGTGTTCCGCTACCTGACACACATCGGCTACAAGGTGCGCTACGTCCGCAACATCACCGACGTGGGCCACTTGGAGCACGATGCCGACGAAGGCGAGGACAAAATCGCCAAGAAGGCCCGCTTAGAGCAGTTAGAGCCTATGGAGGTGGCGCAATATTATATGGACAGCTATCACAAGGCCATGGATGCCCTCAACGTGAAAGGTCCCTCCATCGAGCCCCGCGCCTCCGGCCACATCATCGAGCAAATCGAGATGGTGCAGAAGATTCTCGAAAAGGGCTATGCCTACGTATCGGAGGGTTCTGTCTATTTCGATGTGGAGAAATTCGACAAGGACTACGGATACGGCAAGCTTTCGGGCCGTGTGCTGGCCGAGTTGATTGCCAACACCCGCGAACTGGACGGCCAGAGCGAAAAGCACAACCCCGCCGACTTCGCCCTCTGGAAGAAGGCTGCACCGGAACACATCATGCGCTGGAATTCCCCGTGGAGTGTCGGTTTCCCTGGCTGGCACATCGAATGCACCGCCATGAGCACCAAGTACTTGGGCGAGCAATTCGATATCCACGGCGGCGGCATGGACTTGCTGTTCCCGCACCACGAGTCGGAAGTGTGCCAGAGCACCGTGGCCAACGGCAAAAGTTCCGTCAAATACTGGATGCATAACAACATGATCACCATCGAAGGGCAGAAGATGGGCAAATCGTTAGGCAATTTCATCACCCTCAACGAGTTCTTCACGGGTAACCATCCCAAGTTGGAAAAGCCCTACTCGCCGATGACGATTCGTTATTTCGTGCTGCAGGCCTCCTACCGTGGCACCGTCGATTTCAGCAACGCCGCTTTGCAGTCCGCAGAGAAAGGGTTGGAGAAACTTTACGCTGCCGAGCGTCACCTCAACAACCTGAAACCGGGTGCAACCTCCACCGAGAATATCGCCGCGCTGCAGGAACGCTGCTACGAAGCCATGAACGACGACTTCAACACCCCGATGGTGATTGCGGAGCTGTTCGATGCAGTGCGCATCATCAACGCGGTGAAAGATGGCCATGCCACGCTTACTGCAGAGGACATTGAGTTGCTGAAGACCACCTTCCGCACCTTCTTCTTCGACATCCTCGGCATCAAACCCGAACTCGCGCAAGGCGACACCCGCGAGCACGACGCGCTCGAAAAGGCCATGCAGCTGGTTCTGGATATGCGCAAGACCGCCAAAGCCGAAAAGAACTGGGCACTCTCCGACAAAATCCGCGACGACCTCAACGCCGCCGGCATCGTGGTGAAAGACACCAAAGATGGCGCCGAGTGGTCGTTAGCGTAATTGAGACTTGAGACTTTAGACTTTAGACTTCACAAAAAAAGCACCGCAATCGCGATGCTTTTTTTTAGTCTCAAGTCTAAAGTCTTACGTCTTATTTCTGATAGAAGCGCACGCGGTTGTCGAGCACTTTGGTCTGGCTGATGAGATAACCCAGCAGGGTGTTCTCGTTGCGCTCGCGGCCGAGGACGGCATTCTGGAGGTAATTCTTCTCCATCATCAGGTTCTGGGAAGCCTGACCGTCGCGGGTCTCATTCACGTTGACCACGTAGGCCACATTGTTACCGGCAACTGCGGCGGGCTTGTTAGCAGACAGGTTGAAGATCTGGCCGATGGCTTTACTGTCAACACCACGGTTCATGTAGTAGTCGCCAGCGAAGCTCAGCATCACGCTGTCGGTGACGGGCACAGAGTACTTCTGAGCCACAGCCTGCATACCGCCGGAAGCGAGTTCCTTATTGAGTTGCTCAGCCACCAGGTCAATCTTGTTCTGGTGCTCCAGCATGGTCTTGATCTCGTCTTTCACATCTTTGTATTTCTGCTCGCCAGCTTCGCGGACATTAGCCACGGAAGCCACGGCGAAGAACATGCGGTTGATGTTGAACACATCGGAAATAGCGTCTTTCTTCACATCGTCACCGAAGGCCCAGCTAACGATGTCGCGACAGTTAGGCAGCTGACCGATGTTGGCAGCCATGGAGGTCACGTGGTCACCGTTGACAACCTGAATACCCTGCTTAGCAGCAGCGGCGAGGAGTTCCTCGTTGTTGGAAACACCAGCGGCGAACTGGTTGGCTTGGGAACGCAGTGCGCTGACAGTAGCGTCTGAAGCGGTGATGTCATAATCATAGAGCACGAACTGACGCTTCTCGATGAGTTGAGTGCGGTCGAGCACTTGGAAGACGATGTAGCCGTTGGGAGCTTTATAAACATAGATGCCGCCGTTCGGAGTGGTCAGCAGGCTGTTGTAAAGTTCGGGCATGGTACCGCGCTCGGGGAGCCAGAAGGTGGTGTCACCCTGCTCACGACCATAGAGGTAGTTGGGCTGCTCAGCGAAAATGGAGGTCTGACCGGAAGTGATGACCTGACGCAAGCTGTCGGCCAACAGACGGGCTTCCTTCTTGGAATAGGGAGCCTCTTTGTAAGAAGCGGTCTTGAACGGGAGCTCGATGGTGGCCACGAGCACGGAGTCGGGACGGTTGGCGACGCCGAACACCTTGCCGAAGTACCATTTCACATTCTCGTAGGTGAAGGGCTCAATGAAGCTGCCAACAGAAGACTTGAAGATGAGGCTGTCAAGTTCGGGCAGGTTGATGTCGCTTTCCTTGAAGTAAGTGCTATCAACTGCACCAGCGTTACCCTTGGAGATGTTGTATTCAGCGATGGAGGAAGCCTGCGTGAAAGCAGCGAAGTCTTTGCGAACGCTATCCTCGATGGCCTTCAGGTCAGCAGGAGTGGGGTTGATGGGGAACACGGCCACGTTGATGTCGCGGTTCTTGTCCTGCACGGTGAAGACATCTTTCTTATGTTCATTGTAGAAATCCTTAATCTCTTTCTCAGAGACTTCGGGTTTCAGGCTCTGGAAGGCGGAGAGTTCGGGGTTGATGGTCATCAAAGAAACCATCGCCATCTTGTTGTCCTTAGCGAGTTGCTTGGCCAACGGATCGGAGAAATAAACGGAATTCTGCGCGAGAGCGAAATACTGTTGGGACTTTTCCGCGCTGATGGCGAAGCGGACGAGCGCCTGATAAGCGTTGTAGATATCCTTAGCCTGGTCGTTGTTTGCGTAAGCCTCAATGTTGGAAATGATGGCCATCGCGTTCTCGGGACCCACCTGCTGTGCCAACGCATTAGCGAACTGCGCGATGAACTGGTTGGGCTGCTGGAGCGACGCGAGCATGTTCTCTTTGAAATCCTCAATCATCTGATTGTTGTAGGCCATACCTAACTTCTCCAACTGCTTGTCCAACACCTGTTCCTGAAGCATCTGCTGCCAGGTCATGTCGTGAATCTGGTAGGTCTCGTTGTCTTCCAGGGAGTTCTTGTTTTGCAGGAGTTTCATGAGGGCAGTGTTCTCCTCATACTGCTTGCTGTAAGTCTGGTCCATCTTCTTGCCATCGATCTTAGCCATCACATACTTGTTCGAGAATGTGCGGGTCACGTTCGAAAGGTCACCCAAAATGAATGCTAACAGGGCTAAACCGATGATTACCAATAAAAGCACACCGTGCTTACGAATTGCGCCAATTGCTGCCATAAAATCTTTTATTTTTTAGTTATACATTATATTTCAAAAATTAGCGCGCAAAAGTAGCATTTTTTTGCTTTAATTGAGCCACCTTCCCGTTTTTTATTTTCGCCATACAACAATGTGATTATCAGTATAATATGCAAAAGATGGAAATTTTCAGCTCGTGAAAACTTCCATCTTCGATACCACATTTATATAATATAAGGGCTCGAAAGGCGCAAAACTGACGCCTACGGGCGCACGACTTGCGCGAGGAACGGGTTGTGCGCGGCCTGCTCCGCATAGTGCCATTCCGGCGGCAGACAGTCGGGGCACCAGTGACCGCCTTCGAGGATCAACCTCGGAGAAGCCTCGAAGGTGTGGCCGTCGTGACAACGCCAGGTCAGCTTCTTCGCAGGGTCGCCGTCGTATTCCGTGGAAACGAGTTCGCCGCCACGGAACGCCGCAGCCGCTTGCAAGTCACTGAAAGTCAGTTCGGAAATCGGTTTCGACTCGTCGTAGCCGTGATCGATATGCACCGCCTGCTCTTTTCCGGGCGGTTCCGACAGATCCTGTTCCTTCCAACCTGGGATGGCCTGATAACGCTCCATGCTGCCGAAGTAGGCCTTGATACGACGCTCGTCGTTGTGCTTGATCCAGTACTGCGTGCCGTAGGTTTTCTTGTTGGCCAAAGTACGCAGAGCCAGCTTGATGACAAACGGCGGGGCAAGTTTCGCCAGTCTGAAAAACCACGGTACAAGGTCGCTCAACTGCTGGAAATAGTCATCGATGGGGATGTTGGCGCGGAAGTGCAGGAATTCCTCCAGCACATCGGCATCCAAGTAGTATTGACCATGGAAATTCTTGAGGGCGAACCAGTTGGTGTTGAAAATCTTCTCCGGTTTCGGGCAATAGGTGGCCTTAAGGATGCGACCTTCGAACGCATAATTGGTCATGCGATAATCCGGACCGCTGCTGATGTTATAGAAACGGTTCCAGAAGGCCTCCGGCACCTCGTCGCGGCAGACTCGCTCCAACAGTCGGCCGGAATCCTCCACAGTGGCCCACTCCAACACGCCCTTGATGGGCACGTGGAACATGATGGGATCGAAGTTTTTCAAAATGCCGGGATAGAGGATGCCCGACTGCCGTAGGCTCACCCAGTGCTTGAGCCCCGAATCGGCGAAGACGCGCTCAGCGATGATTTTGCTGACGCCGTAGCAGTCGAACTCGCTCGCGCATATGGGGTCGCCGGTGCGCCCCCAGTGCAACGGCACGGGACGGTCGGAGGTCTGGGCCACCGAACCGATATAGACGGCCTTGATGTCGTCGGCGTTGGGTTGCGCGAGGATGGCCCGCACCACATTCTCCGCCGCAGTGACATTGACTTTCAGCGTTTTCTCGGGATAGTAGTCCGCCGAGGGGGAGACCATGCCGCCCACGTGTAGCACGACATCCGCGCCAGTGACGCCCCGAAGCACATCATCGTAGTTCATCAGGTCACCCCACACAATGCGGATTTTGTCCGCAATGGGAGCCAGTTTCTTCTCATTTTTGGAGCTTTTACGTGCCAAAATGGTGACAGCATATTGGTCAGGGTACTGCATCAGTTCCTGCAATCCCGCCCAGCCCATGGTGCCCGTAGCACCCGTCAGGAATATGTTCTTCTTCATTTGCCGTATTTTTAAGGCCGCGAAAATACAAAAATCACTCAAAATATCGCGCTCTATCTTTCCGAAAAAAAATGTATCTTTGCCGACGGATTTTAGAATTTATAACTATCAATATATCAGTATGAAAAATACACCGATTCCCGCAGAAATTGTGGACAAGAAAGTCGCTGAGAGCGGCATCAGCAGCGTTGGCAAGGCCTCCATCCGCGAGGTGAAACGTCTGATCAACGAAATCGAGCAGGCTTCCGGCAAGGAGTTCGTCCGTATGGAGATGGGCATTCCCGGTCTTCCGCCGTGCGCCGTTGGCGTGGAGGCACAGATCGAAGCCCTGAAGAAGGGCGTTGCTGCCATCTACCCCGACATCGAGGGTATTCCGGCCCTGAAACAGGAAACCGCACGCTTCGTCAAGAACTTCATCGACCTCGAAGTCGAGCCCGAAAACTGCATCCCGACCGTCGGTTCCATGATGGGCGGCATGGCGGGCTTCATGACCTTCGTGCGCTGTCGCAAGGAACGCGACACCACCCTTTTCATCGACCCCGGCTTCCCCGTGCAGAAGCAACAACACCGCGTCATGGGCCTCAAATACGAGACTTTCGACGTCTATAACTTCCGCGGTCCGAAGCTTCGCGCCAAACTGGAGAGCTACCTCGAAAAGGGCAACATCCACACCATCATGTACTCCAACCCCAACAATCCTTCCTGGATCTGTTTCACCGAGGAGGAGCTGCAAATCATCGGCGACATGGCCAACAAGTACGACGTGTTCGTCTTCGAAGACCTCGCCTACTTCGGCATGGACTTCCGCCAGAACATCTCCGCGCCGGGCATCCCGCCCTACCAGCCGAGCGTCGGCAAGTACACCGACAACTATGCCCTGCTGATCTCCGGTTCCAAGGCATTCAGCTATGCCGGTGAGCGTATCGCCCTGATGATCATGTCCACTCTACAACAGAGAGTTCGACGACCTGGAGCCCTACTTCAAGATGAAGAAGCTCGGTCGCGCCATCATCTACGGCACGGTCTATGCTATCAGTTCCGGCGTTGCGCACTCCGCACAGTACGCCATGGCCGCCATCCTCAAGGCCTGCAACGACGGCACCTACAACTACATCGAAGATGTGAAGGAGTACGGCGAGAAGGCCGCCATCATGAAGAAGATATTCACCGACAACGGCTTCGAAATCGTCTATGACAAGGACGGCGACAAACCGCTGGCCGACGGCTTCTACTTCACCGTGGCTTACCCGGGCATGACCAGCGACGAGCTGCTGCACGAATTCCTGTACTACGGCGTAAGTGCCATCTCCTTAAGCACTTGCGGCAGCGAGCGCAACGAAGGCCTCCGCGCCTGCGTCTCCCTGACCCCGCGCAGACAGTTCCCGATCTTGGAAGAGAGATTGAAACTGTTCAAGGAAAACCACAAATAATAGGCTTGAGACTTATAGGTAGAGACGCAAAATTTTGCGTCTCTACGAAACGGGGAACTCGGAAGGGTTCCCCGTTTTTATTACCGTTTCATATTCGAGACCATCTGGTAAAAATCGCTCTCACGCATCCATTTCATGACATTCGCTTTATTGTAGTCAGTGCTGTTGAAGGGTCGAAAAGGATAACGGATTTCAACGCCAAGCCACTGGATGCAGTAACGTTCGTAATCACCATAATTCGAGGTGAAGGTTTTCAGATAAACGTTGTCAATGGCCTGGTCTAGCTTTTCAGGCAATTTGCGTTTTCCGGCCAGCAACTTCTTCAATTCGGTGAGGATTTTCGAGTTGTCAGCCAAACCGGTATTGAAAACTTGGGGGAGCAGTTTCTCGATGGCTTTGTCGGGTTGTCCGAGTTTCTGGTAGATGTCGGCATAGTGCAAGGAGGTGTGGATATCGTTCTCGGCGTAGGCGTTGCCACAATCGCTCAGAAAGGGGTATACCGTGTCGGCAAGAGCCCAATAACACAAAGCGGAGTCATATCGTCGCAACTCGTAATAGCAGTCACTGATGTGGCAGGCAGCCCAGTGGCAATAATTGGCGTATGGGGATGCCATGATGTTCCCGCCCGACGGTTCACGCTCGTCTTGGTTTCCATTCAAGATTAATGAAAACACTTCTATTGCCTTCTTATATTTTTTCTGTAGCAAACAGATATATCCGGCATTGTTCAACGCCCTCGGGTACAACTCGTTGCGGGGATGATTCTCCACGATGTACATATATCCGGCCAACGCCTTGTCCAATTTGCCCTCCTCAAAATAATCGTGCGCCTCCTGGAAATAGTCGGAAGGCATTTTCTGTCCGAAAGCGACAACGCTAAACAAGAGCAGCAACAACAGTATTAGTCTGGTTTTCATAATGTCACAACAAATTGATAAACAGCATTGTTTTTCATCCCATAAAAGGTCACTTGCCGACCGTCAAAGTAGCTTTTTTCAGAAAAGATGCTGTCCACATTAAACAGTTCAGCACAAATCCTGCCATTGACAACAACCTGATATTCCTTTTCACCCGTGTTGAGGATTGCAAAATAACCATAATCATTGAAAAGCCCGTCCACGACACCGCCCGGTTTCGGATTATCCCCGTATTGCTTAAACAGAGGCAACAATGCTTCGGAGAATTGACCGTCATAAACAAAATAGCCCTTGTCTTCGTAATTCATACAGAAAAGGGAATGACCATACGAAGGCTTTCCATACTCCCACATCTTCGGCAACACCTCGTCCCAAGGATATATCATGAACTTCTCTGTTCTACGTATCGGATTGAATAACAACTCTTCGTCTTTATATACATAAACAGAATCATCCGTCTTGAAATAATGCACTGAACTGCCTTGAGGCGAAATATAGAGGGGCATGGCCCTGACACCGTATTTTGAGAGCGGCTCTTCAATTATAACATTATCTACCACCTTGTACAGGTAATAATCTTTCAGCCCGTAATAGGCAAAATGACCGTTTGAGTCCATTGAAGGATTGGAAAGGCTTTCAAAATCAACCAAATAATCATTTTCATTCACATTCAGATAAAGATGATTGTCTTTTTCAAAAGTATAGAATGCATTATTGCTGTCAAGCAGTGTGATGTTGCTGAAATCCTCGATGCCCTTGCGCATTCGTCCGTTCAACACAAGATAGTCCGGTCCGCAATCATCGCCAGTGCAATAGTAGGCTCCATCTTCTTTCAAGGCATATTTCCAAGTGGTTCTGACATAGTCAAACACAGTGTCTTTGGTATGAATGAAGTACGCATAATCGTATTTCTCAATCGGCATATCAAACTTAACGAGTTTAGCATAAAGATAATCGCCTTTGTCGTTGATAGCCAATGCGTCAAAATGAAGTTCGGAAGTATCAACGGGTTGGTCGTTGACATACAGCACGAAACGCTCATTCTGTTCCAAGTAATAGATCGCGTTGCCGTTGTCGCTGAAATCCACCCAGTTTTCGTCTTTTAGCTTGAATTTTTTGATGGTTTCTTGGGGAGTAGAATAGACCAAACGATCGTCAAGATAGAAAAAAGCGGTGTCGTTGCGGAGCGAAGTGTTGGCGAAATGTTGACGGGTTCCTCCCGAACGATACCCTATCACAGGGCCGGCTATCGGACCGTAGATATTCGTTCCATCTCCATTCATAACATAGAGAGGATCGGCGTTTTCGGAATCACACAAGCGCAAAAAACGGCTGCTCCCATACTTGGAATAACCTTCTCCGGCATAGCAGAGCCCATCTATCGGTACTTTGCTCGAGACCGCCGTTCGATTCCCGTCTTTCTTCACGCAGAAGCAGTAATTTCCGTCACGGTCAAACGATATGGTATAACTATACGGTTCTATTTTATACGTGCCCGTGGTGTCCTCCCACAAAAGCCTTTCGGTGAGGGTTTGTCCCTGAAGGGCAAGCGCAGCAAACGCAAAAAGGAGCAGCAAAGACTTTTTCATAACCCGTTGTTAAATTGACAATGATGCCGCGAAGATACAAAAATAATTTTGTAATTATGCAGTTTGCACGATACGTAACCCCTATCTATGTCCTACTCCGTGATTCTGTCAATATAGTTGTCCGATTTGCGATACATCAGGAAATAGACCGCGTCGTCCGTCACTTTGATCAATTGGTCGAAATACTCTCCGTATGACATGGTCTTATTCGGATTGGCTGGTGCATAAAGGATTTTGGGTTCGAAATTCAAGTCGTTTTCCACACGGCCCATCACGATGCAACGGGGTTCAGGCTTCGTGAAAACCAGCCGATTCCATTTGCTGGGCTTCCGGCTTCCGTAATTATTCTTGTTCCCATTGTATAACAACCAAACATCACCCTTCCACTCGAAAACCTCAGGAATGTCTTGATGGTTACCTCCACCGTCAACACAGGAGTAGGGAAAAACGGTGTTATTCAGCATATCGCCCTTGTTGTCAAACAGATACAAGTAAATATTCTGATAATAGTTGTTGATGTGGACAGCTCTGCCGTCTGACCACATCTCCTGCAAATGACGATAGGTCAGCACCATAACGCGACCATCTTGCAAGGACAAAACCTTGCCGGGCACAAAACCCATATCCTTCATTTCCGTTTCGTATGAGATATTTTCGGGAACAGACGGCTTTTCCGTTTCGAAGAAGTTTTCACTCTGCAGTTCCCCTTCTTCATCAACCAAGATGGTTGCCACGCCCTCTTTTGTCTCTCCAAAGATGAAGAACCGGTCGCTTTTCCCAGGCAACAACCCTGCCTTAGGATTGGTGATTTCCCTGCTGTTGTCCGTCAGTTCACGGGGACAACATTACCGGCGGCTGTTACCGTAAGATAGCGATGAGCCGTCCCAGATGAGAAGGCCACCATCCCCGTGCCCCAATGAACATTTTTCCCACTCTGCGCCAATTCCTCGATGAAAACAGCTCCGTTGTTCGTCAAGAATCCGTTCAAGTGGTATGGACTTGGACCGGTAAAGTCTTTCTGTGCGTGATTAAGCGTGTTACCTTCCGCGTCAACGACCTGCAGGTCAAGGTAATAACCATCCGTTTTAGAGTTGTTCGGCTTGGTGTATGTTACGAAAACAGTCCTGTTGTCGCCGGAAGATCGCAATATGAGTGCCGCGGCGAGTTTTTCCCCTTCTGCTGGCACACTATAGATTGTATTACGGACAATCTTCTTGTGTTTCTTCTCCATAACCGGGAACGCAGCCTCGAAATAATCCACACTTTTGGTCTTCTTATTGTATTTATAGCCAAGAAGCACCGCGTCATTTCCCCGCAAATAGGCAGTCCTGAACTCATAATCCTCATCTATTTCATGCTCCACGGCTATGACATTCTTTTGTTTGTCATAAACAGTGATGTACATGTCATCATCCGTGTCGTACCAACCTTTCTTGACACCGCACAGATAAAGATAGTGCTCGTCTTCGCCTAATACGCTTAGGCGTGCGCCGTCCTCAATTTCAGTTTCCGGTCCGTTCGGGACAAGGGTTTGTGCGCGGCCCCCGAGCATGAAAAACAGGAGCGTCAAAGCTAAAAAGAATCTATTTTTCTTCATAATCAACAAAACATTTTCGATTTTACGGCTGCAAAAATACCATTAATATCCGAACAATTATAGCCAAAGCGGCGGACGTGTCAGTTTCGCCCGCCGCTTTCATCCGTAGTGTTACTGGTTGCATCTGTAGAAGTCCATGCCTGCCTCTTCATTGAGTTTGTCTTGCATAGCCTTGCACTCTGCTTTGGTTGAAGTCTCATCTTCGTAAGCGGGTGGTGTGATGTGTGTGACATCCGTTTTGACATAGCAATGGCAACCCGTTTTGTTGCAAGAGGTGGACACAACTGCCAGCATGAAAACTGCGGACAATAAAACCAATACTTTTTTCATTTTATTCTCAAAGGACTTCTGGATGATATAATATGGATGATTGTGATCCTCTTCGCGGAAGTCCGTGTCACGAAGATATCGGCAACCACCTTCGTTAATGGGTTCAGTACGTTATTTTTTAGAAATATCAAATTTGTTGTTTATTTTTCGGCCGCAAAATTACCATTAATTTCCGAACATTTTTATCCTTCACAGCAGAAATATGTTCCCTCTCAACCAAAAATATGACGTTTCAACAAAATGCAACAACCTTAAAATGATGATTAGTACTTGACAATCAGTATCTTACATACAAATAAAAATTTAATACCCCAAAAAAGCGTTTTGGGGCATTACGGTTGATGGCATCAAATACACCCGCTATTGTAGTATCAAATACTTGGAGAACATCTCGGGAACAAAGAATTCATCCGTATATCCGCTTCCGTCATCGTCCCTTTCCAGTACATCGCCTCATGCGACGGGAAGGCTGTGACCCTGAAGAACCTGTTTCGGTCAGAAGCTCCCCTCTCCTTCCCATTGGACACCAAAAGAGCCCCTCAGATTGCAGCCACCATCGATGAATATCTGCACGCTGACATTGAAGAGAAGAAGGAGTCACAGCTGGAAAGCGAAGAAGAAAAAGGCAAAAAAGGTCCGTCTGTACCACCGAAAGAGAAGCTTGACGCTGTACTCAACTACATCAAAGAGCATCCCGGTTGCCGCTCCACGGAACTCATTTCCCATACCTCCTATTCGCAAACCACCATGGATCGCTGCCTCTTTGAACTCAAGAAGAAAGGACTTATCGAATACACCGGCAGCAAGAAGAGAGGCGGGTACTATCCGGTTGGATAATAAAGAATGAAGAATGAAGAATGAAGAATGAAGAATGAAGAATGAAGAATGGAAGAATGAAGAATGAAGAATGAAGAATGAAGAATGAAGAATGAAGAATGAAGAATGAAGAATGAAGAATGAAGAATGAAGAATGAAGAATGAAGAATAAAGAATAAAATACGTGCAGATACGCGAGATACGCGGAGATAAAATTACGCGAGATATGCTGAGATAGCCATACCACTTTTTTTGTACTTTTGCGCTTTCAAAATAATCATCATTATGGCCAGTATTAAAGATTTGATTCATTCCGCCGGATATAAGGCATTTATGAAAAAGCTGCTGATTTATGCATTGATTGTCTTCGTGTTAGGCATCCTGTTTTTGTTATGCAAATGGTCCGGCGGCAACGTCATGACCATGGTTGGCGGCAGCGTCCTCATCTTTTGGATGGTATTTTTCACTATCGGGAAACTCGTGGAGAACAATTCATAAATGATGTGGAATCCGAAAAAAATCCCGTTTTATGGGGGACAAAAAATATGCTTATAGATAAGGATTACTAAACATTTATTATCTGCAGCATTCTGATCTCATCCCTTGATTTTTGATTTTAACATATATTTCCCAAAAAGTGAAATCTGGAATATTTGGTTTTCCTGATCACAAAAAACACAAAACAAAATATCACACGAACCAAACAACAAACATTATATAAATTTTTTGTAGCGTTGTTCTTCACATAGAATGTTAAAGGGCTTCACATCCTTTGTAGAAACAACGTGAAGATTAAATAACAATAGAAGTCCATTGAATTAAAAAGATGAAAAAAAGATTCTTTACGATTGCTGTCATTTTATGTTGCGCGGTAACAATGCTGCTTTTCTCATCTTGTAAGCACGAAAATGACACACTGTACTTTTATGAGGCCACAGGTAACCTTGCTTACGTAGGTGAAGACGGTTCAGTACCTGCAAAAGTTCTCATTGAATTTGCCAAAGCTATCGAAACCATTGTTGCGCCTGACCAAGGCGTGAATGAACCGGTTGACAATCAGGTGATTGCGGTTTGTGACAGCGTGTATAAAAGTCAGAAAGCCACCTATGGAAACAATCTCCATGGTACAGTAGAAATTTTCCGTTATGATCATACCAGTGGGTTACCACAAACCAGTAAGTTCATCAAAGACTATATTTTATAAATGAAACACTACAATTTGTGAATCAAACAATAGCCCTCAAACGTGCGCAACTCACGGAGACGCAACTCCTCATTTTTGTAATTTTGCGCTTTCAAAAAATCTCATTAAACCTTAGACCTTAAACTATCAACCATTAACTATGAACCAATACGACTCCCTCCCCTCCCCCTGCTACATCCTCTCCGAAGAGGCTCTGTTAGCAAATTTGCAGCTGCTGGATCTCGTGCAGAAAGAGGCCGGCGTGCGCATCATCTGTGCCCTGAAAGGCTACGCCTTCTGGCCGTCGTTCCCGCTCATTCGAGAATACCTCAGCGGCGCGACCGCCAGTTCCCTGAACGAGGCGCGGCTCATCGCCGAGGAGATGGGCTGCGAGGCGCACACCTACGCCCCCGTCTATACCGACCAGGACTTCGAACAGCTGCTCATGTACAGCAGTCACCTGACGTTCAACTCGTTGACACAGTACGAGCGGTTCCGTGCACAGGCTGCCGCCTTCCCCAAGAAGGTGAGCCTCGGTCTGCGCATCAACCCCGAATATTCGGAGATTGAGACCGACCTTTACAATCCCGCTGTGCCGGGTTCGCGCTTGGGTATCCTGCGCGACGACATGCCCGACACGCTGCCCGAAGGCATTGAGGGTCTGCACTTCCACGTACTCTGCGAGAACGACAGCTACGCCCTCGAACGCTGCCTGAAGGCTACGGAGGAGAAGTTCTCCGACCTCATCCGCCAGTGCAAGTGGTTCAACATGGGCGGCGGCCACCATATCACCCGCGCCGACTACGACATCCCGCACCTCATCGGGCTGCTGCAGGACTTCCGCAGTCGTTACCCGAACTTGGAGGAGGTGATCCTCGAACCGGGCGAGGCCGTGGGCTGGCAGACCGGCGTGCTGACCTCCACCGTGGAGGACATCGTGGAAAACAAAGGCATCAAGATCGCGATGCTCAACGTCTCTTTCGCCTGCCACATGCCCGACTGTCTGGAAATGCCCTACAAGCCGACGGTTCTTGGCGCCACCGAACCCGACGAAAACAGCAAGCACGTCTATCGTTTGGGCGGTTGCTCCTGCTTGGCCGGCGACTTCATCGGCATGGGCGACTTCGCGTTCTCCGAGCCGTTGGAACTTGGCGACCGCATCGTCTTCGACGACATGATCCACTACACGATGGTGAAGACCACCTTTTTCAACGGGGTGGCGCACCCCGCCATCGGGGTCATCCACACAGACGGCAATTTCGAAATGTTGGCGCAACCTGGGGATTACGCCTCCTACAAAGCAAAATTGGGATAACGATGGCCTACACCCTGAAAGTTCGCGGTGAAGGTTCGCAGCAGGAGGTCTTCGACCCCGTGCGGCAGAAGTGGGTGGTGATGACCCCCGAGGAGCGCGTGCGGCAGGTCTTCATCCTCTACCTGCTAAACGTCAAGGGATTGCCACTCTCGCACCTCTCGGTGGAGCACGCTGTGACCGTCAACGGGATGACCCAGCGTTACGACCTTGTGGTCTTCGACGACGATCTGAACCCGTATATGGTGGTCGAGTGCAAGGCCCCGCACATAAAGCTCACGCAAAAGGTCGTGGAGCAGGCCGGCCGCTACAACAGCATCCTGAAGGCACCGCTGCTGTGCGTCACGAACGGGGTGGAACAGAGGGTGTTTGAGATCGACTTTGAGGATAAGAGGATAAGAGAATTGGAGGATGAGAAAGCGATGAAAAGCGATGAAAAGCGATGAAAGGACGATGAAACAGCGATGAAGGACGATACGTGGGGAAGTGCCCCCTATCGCAACATCCGGCGGGAATACTCTTGTCCCACTATTTCTGTAGGTTTGGATTTTCTGGGGTTGAGTGTCCAGCGGGGCATATTGTCGATGATGCGGTAAAAGGCTTCGCTCATCCGCCAATCTTCATCATTATCCCGGTCATATCGCAACCATACACCCACGACTTCCCCTTCTTGGTTGATTTGCAACAAAAAGGAGTTTTCTTTGGATTTAAAACGACTATTCTTCTTACTTTCTTTGGCAATGATCCTTGCCTCGATGTTATTCTTTTTCAATCGCTCCTGCTTTGCCTTTTCTTTGAGCCAAGCCCGCAATTCCGGGTTCTTTTTCAGCTCTTTATGCAAATAGGATCTCAGCGTGCCATACTCAGAAGGGAAACGCCAAAGGTTTCGGGTGATTCTAATCGTCGCTGACGAAGTCCCTTGCCACAAAAAATCTGGCGGAGTGAATTCGATACTCACTGTATCTATCTGAGCATCAAGATCGCTGTCGGTTTTCGTCGTATCCACCGCCACAGGTATAATCCCCATCATTGGCGGGATTGTATCACATTGCCGGATTTGACTATCCGCAGGCGCGCTTACTGGCTGTGCGGTAGCCGGCCCCGTCATCGACACCGCCGCTACCGCAATTCCCGCCACCGCCACTGCCTTGCCGAGGCTCTTGCGTTTGGAAAGTTCGCGTTCGAGATAGCGCACCTCCGACTCGCAATAGGGACACGTGCCCGCGCAGTCGCCCGTGTGCGTGCACTCGCGCTCCTGCAACGGGATACCATTGGCGTCGGCGATCTTCCGCCGCACCTCTTTCAGGACTTTGCATGTGGTTTTGCCTCGGGACATAGCTTTGTTTTTTAGGGGAATATGAGCGAAATCGACTACTATACAGAGTCGGCCATCAAATCTTTACGGCCAATAAGACTAAAGACAGTGATATTATTGTCTTCGTTCAGTATCCGCAATGTCCGTAACATCTCGTTCAATGTGGAACCGCTGGTGGTCACGTCGTCGATGATAAGCACGTTTTGATTTCTAATGGAAGCACAAAGTTGTTCGTCCTCTTCGTTGGCGAATTTCAAAAAGTGCATGATATACGGGCGCAAGCGACTCTTTTTCACATCTTTAGCGATGGTAAAATAGTCTTTCTTATGGATAAGGTCAACCATATCATTGACGGCAGCCTTCACTTCCGCCTTCTGTTTTTCTGTGTAACGAGGGCGGCCGTTTTCCAGCGTATCTTCCAGATATTGTTTCTCGTATGCGTCCATATCAAATGAGATGTTCTGGGGCAGTGCCTTCACAAGTTGCATCTTGTGGAGCGTGGGCTGCGCAAACCGGTAAATATAACGCAGCATATACTGGTTCACTTTGCTCGAAGACTCGGGCATGACCACCATTTGGTAATCGTACAAGTTGATTTTCCGATTCAAGTCATCGATGGCCTTTTTGATAAATTGGGTCAGGTTCGGATCTTTTTGAATATCGTCAGGAAATTTCACATATTGAATGAATGCACTCCGGACACGGCTGTCCACCTGCCCGGAAAACTCATATCCATAATAGAAACACTTGCCGAACGCCTCCACTTGGTAACCGCCGCCAGCCAACTGGACGATATCCGTTTCGTTGTCATGTTCAAAATCGAACACGAACCGTTGTGTCTTCTCATCAAAAGTAATGCCCATAACTATTCGTCTAACATTTGAATATTCAGCTGCAAAGATACATTTTTTGTATTAACCGCAACAATATCGTCTTTTCCGTATCCACTATCGTAACTCCTTCACGGGAATCTGCTGCCGTACATAATACTTGTGATGTTCTACTTTATAGTAGGGTTCCCATGGGGGCATGTCCAAGAAAATTTGGAATAGCTTTTCAAACTCCAGTTGGTCTTTATCGCTATACGTGTCAAAGTTCATTTTCATCCAAAACACCTTACCAGAAGGGTCAAATTCTACCGTAAAGATATCCTCTTTGGATTCGTCACGCAACTGTTCATTCGTTTTCTTTCGCAACCATCTCCTAAGCTCCGAATCCTTCCTCAACTGTTTGCGCAAATAAGATTTCAACGTCCCCTGACTTGAAGGAAATCGCCAATAAAGGTTGCTGTTGATAAATGGTAAGGCCAATCCCATTATAGGAGGTTCGTCTATACTATCTCGGCTTTCTATACCCGCATCTATGGAGCTGCTGTCGCTTTGCGGTACGATACCGGGCATCGGGAACGTGTCGCAAATTTTCGGCTGTACTTCATTTCCCATACTATTCTGTTCAGCGGTCTTAACTGGACCAGTCGCAGAATTGGCATTCTCGGGTGTCTGCGCCATCGCAGGCATCACCGCCGCCACTGCAATTCCCGCCACCGCCACGACTTTGCCCAAACACTTCCGTTTGGAGAGCTCGCGTTCGAGGTAGCGCACCTCCGACTCACAGTAGGGGCATGTGCCCGCGCAGTCGCCCGTATGCATACACTCGCGCTCGGGTAGCGTGATGCCGTTGGTGTCGGCGATCTTCCGCCGCACCTCCTTCAGAACCTTGCATGTGGTTTTGCCTCGGAACATTGTTTTTGTTTTTTGAGAGGGCAAAAATAAAAAAATTACACTAACCGCACCTGTTTCAGCGTATCCGCAAATCTGCTGATGCCCTCTTGGATGCGCTGCACAGTCTTGGCCGTTGGACGGCTCTTTCCCGTGGCGTAATGGCTGAGCTGGTGACGGTTGATGCCTGTGATGGTCTGTAAATCCGCAAGGTTCAGCCGACCGTTAATATAATGCAGGAAGCTGGCCGTGTCGAACTTGTACTCAAACGACATCTCCGGCAAAGAGGGGAGCATCTCCTTGGCCTCGCTGTAGGAGTTCCGCAAATCCGACATGGTTTCCTCCACCGTCTTCCCCATTCCGATGAAACCCACCTTTTGGTTATGCTGCGGCACAGCGGTAAACGTGCCGTCGTCGTTTCTCTCTATGATTACCATTATCTTTTCCATATATCACTATTTTGGCTATTTAAACTTAACTCCCAACTGGTCTTTCAAATATCGCAACAATTCCTTTCCCACATCAGCCGTCATGTGGCGCGGCACTTGAAAACGCTGTTCTGTGATCGGACTCCACCACCATTCATGGTTTTTGCCATCGGATTCGTAGTAACATCCTGCCGCACGCAATTTCCTTTTCAATTCGGTTATCTTCATCGTCTTTTATTTTGCTTAAACAGATGCTGCAAAAATACACAAATGAATACTGATAAAAATATCCTTTTGTGTATTTTTATCAACAAGGTTATCAACAAGAAAAGATATTAAGGAAGACAAGTGAAAGCCAACATTTTACAGAGTCGGCCATCAGGTCTTTACGGCCAAAAAGACTGAAAACTATGATGTTATTTTTTCCGCACCGTTTCCGCCATTCCGCACTTTTCCGCAATCATAATAATTCTCGCGAAATACATATATCCAAAAAAAAGTGTAATTTTGCACCTGTTTTAGTTTGAATCGTAATTAATTATTCAAAACAATCATTATGAAGAAGTTTTTCATTTTCAGTATGTTATGCCTGTTTATGGCATTCGGCTTCGGGCCGGCGGTGTGGGCGCAAGGTGACTGCACCATCACCACCCTGCCGTACACAGAGGATTTTGAGAGCGGAGTTATCGGGCCGTGCTATACCCGGAACCCGCTGGCCGTCATGCCCAACGGGAACCTCTATCCGCAAATTGCCGGCGGCGCGTACGCCCCGTCGCATTCCGGCAACAACCACATCATGTCGTACAACTATATGTACAGCGACACCGCCGCACAGGTGCCCTGCCTCATCTTCCCCGAACTGTCGTCAACCTTCGACATCCAGAGCATCGTGATGGACTTCTGGGGCTGGGTCAACTCCACCGCCGGCTATTTCGTGGTCGGTGTGATGGACGACCCCGAGGACATGTCCACATTCACGGCGGTGCAGACCATCATCCCAACGAACACCAGCAGCACCTATGAGCATTACACGGCCTATTTTTCCAACTACACCGGAACGGGCCACTATATTGCCCTCAAAATCGCCGTCACGGCATATTGCATGATGCGCGTGGACGACATCACCCTGGACCAGGCAGCGATGTGCTCTCCCGTGCAGAACCTCGCCCTGCAGAGCATTCTCGGCACGGATGTGACCATCAACTGGCAGCCCAATGCTTTGGGTGTCACCAACGCCTACAATGTCTCGCTCTTCAACCTGACCGACAGCATGCAGGTCTCCATTGCCTCCACCGCCGATACGTTCTACACATTCTCGGGTCTGGATTACGCCACAGACTACCGCGCCTACGTCTCCGTGGTTTGCACCGACAACCAGGAAAGCATTGCCGACTCCGTCGATTTCTCCACGCTCTCCCAGGCTGCCACCCTGCCCTATTTCGAAGATTTTGAGAGCGAACCGACCACCGCGCTGTCCCCGTTCACATTCTCCGGCACGGGTGTCAACCAGTGGGTGTATGGTACTGCCGCCGCGCTGCCCGGAGCTGATGCCCAGCCCGGTGACCTTCCGCACGCCATCTACGTCTCCCCCGACAGCGGGGCAACCAACATCTACACGAACAGCGTTTCCGACGCATACGCCGTCCTCAACGTGATGTTCCCCAACGATGCCTTAGAGTACCATCTCGCCTTCGACTACCGCGTGGAGGGTGAGGCCAGCGACTACTTGGAATTTGACTACTTGAAGGTCTATATGATGAGTTCCGAAGCGACCGTTCCCGCCACTGGAACACCTTCCGGTGTCGCACTGCTGCACAATTTGGGTGAGGTCGCCAACGTGTCCGACTGGACCCATTTCGACATCATCCTCGACAATGTGGCCGGAACCGCCAAGCAAATTGTCTTCTACTGGTACAACAACGGCTGGAACCTATACGGCGACAACCATCTCGCCGCCGCCATCGACAACATCAGCCTCAGCGGCATCTCTTGTGCACAGCCTAACGGTCTGACCGCCACCGACATCACCTCGGATGGTGCCACGCTTAGCTGGAACGAGGTGGGCAGCGCCACCGCCTGGACGCTCTACTACCGCGCCGCGGGCAGCACCGATCCTTTCACCGAAATTCAGACCACCGACACCTCCTACTCCCTCAACGGACTGACCGCCAACACGGACTACGAATTCTACGTGGTGTCCGACTGCGGCGATTCTTACTCGAACCCGTCGGTAACCGCCACCTTCCGCACCGACTGCGGTCCCATCTCCCAACTTCCTTATACAGAGAATTTTGAGAGCGGTCTGTACAGCACTTCCCAGAACACCTACATTGCTTGTTGGGATCGTCTCACCTCCAACAACGACCACTTCGCCTACATCGGAACAGGCAACTACATGCCCACAACGGCGAACATTATTTGGATTTCCACTACACCCCGAACTGCCAGGTCATCGCCATCCTGCCCGAACTGGATGTCAACATCAATGCCAGCGACCTGATGCTCACCTTCTACGCCTGCCATACCAACTACGGCTATGCCACCCTCGGCACGTTGGAAGTGGGTGTGATGACCGACAAGGACAGCGCGTCCACGTTTGTGCCTGTGGATACTATTGACTTGTCCGCCGCCACTTACTATGCGTATGTGGAACAGATGGTCTCCACCGTGAACTACACCGGCAATGGCAAGTTCATCGCTTTCCGTGCCTCCAACAGCGACGGTTGCGGCTTCTACATCGACGACCTCGTGATAGAGCAGCGTCCCGACTGCATGTACCCCAACGATCTCGCCGTGGTGAGTGTCGGCACGGACAGTGTTACGCTGTCGTGGACGGAGATGGGCGAGGCCACTATGTGGGACATCCTCTACGGCCCTGCCGGTTTCACCCCCGACAATAACGATGCCCCGATTATCGTAAACACCAACCCAGTGACTATCAGCGGGTTGAGCAACCACACCGCTTACGATTTCTACCTGCGCACCAACTGCGGTGACACGCAGAGCGACTGGGTTGGTCCGTTGGCGGTTGCCACGGGTGTCTATAACATGGGCCAGATCGGCTACGACTCGATAGCCACCTGCGACGCCATTATCTGCGACAACGGCGGTTTTGATGGCGACTACACCACCTACTGCGATGCCGTGCTGGTGCTTTATCCCGAAACTTCCGGCAGCGGTCTGCAGATTACCGGCACCTGCGACTTAAGTTTGGGCATGTACGGCTATGGCGAGTCCCACCTCTACTTCCATGACGGTGTTGGCACTTCCGGTGCGCTGATTGCGGACATTACTGGTTTGGACAGCAACATAGCGGTGGCCGCTTCCGGTCCCATCACGGTGCATTTCACTTCCGGTTACTATACGGGTGCCGGCTTCATGTTGAATGTCTCCTGCGCCACGTGTACGCCGCCGTCAAACCTCGCCGCCTCAAACATCACGAACAATGAGATTTCCCTCTCCTGGAGCGGCAACGCAGACCAGTATGCTGTCTATATGACGGGCGACTCTACCGGCTATTACACCACCACAGACACCACGCTTGTCATCAGCAGCCTGACCAGCAATTCGGACTACACCTTCCAAATACGTTCCCTTTGTGGCGCGGACTCCTCGCTGCTTTCCCCGGCTCTCAGTGTCAGTACCACCTGCGATGCCATCACCATCACGGAGACCAACCCGTGGACGGAAGATTTCGAGTCTTACGTGGGCAGCGGCAGTGTACCGTTCCAGTGCTGGTCGAGACCGGTGGTGGATCCCACCTACGATGCCCCGTTCGTCTATTGCGGTTGGGCTCCCGCCTGCCATTCCGGCGTGAACTCCGCCGAGCTGAAGGGTTCCAACGCGATGTTGGTGTTGCCAGTGTTCAGCAATGATGTTCACGAGCTGCGCCTCTCCTTCTGGGCCACCTCCACAGACCCCACCACCGGTGTCCTTGAGGTCGGCGTGATGTCCGATTTCAACAATCCGGCCACCTTCGAGCTGGTGGGCACTTGCGGCACGCCCGGCCCCCGCGGCACGGACTCCACCGCCAACGGCAACTACATGGGGCCGTTCGATTTCACCAATGTGCTGGCTACTAACGGCCGGATTGCCCTCCGCTACAGCAACAGTAGCGCCTGGAACTCCTGGAATTTAGACGATTTCACCGTGGAACTGGCTCCCAACTGCGCGACGCCCACGGGTTTGACTGTGACCAACATTACGCAGAACACGGCCACGGTCACCTGGAGTGCCAGCGGGGACGAGACCGCCTGGAAACTGCAGTACAAGGCGGCCACCTCGTCGGATTGGGGCAGCGAGATCAACGTGACCACGACCTCGTACGACATCATCGGCCTGGTGCCCGAGACAGTGTATCAGGTGCGCGTGAAGACCGACTGCGGCAACGGGGAGGAGAGCGGCTGGACAACGCCTTACGACTTCTTCACGACCCCGCTGCCGGTGGTGCAGCCGACGGTGGAGACGTATGCAGCCTCGGACATCACACAGACATCCGGCACGATGAACGGTGCTATCACGGACGCCGGCAACCAGACCATTGTCTTGCGTGGTTTCGAGTACAAGCTCCCCTCCGACAATGACTACACACAGGTGATTACCATGACAGGCAACACGCTGACCTACACGCTGACGGGGCTGACCCCGAATACTTGTGTCCAGTATCGTGCCTTCGCTATGACTGTGGGTGTCACCACGTACGGCGAGACGCTGACCTTCTGCACGCTGCCGGACGACACACCCGAGCCGTGCGATGCGCCCACTGGTCTTGATACCACCCTCGTGGCCAACGAGGTCATTGGTATCACCTGGGATGCCAACACCAACGTGAACAGCTGGAACGTCAATTATCGTTCCCAGAACGGCGAAT
Source organism: uncultured Bacteroidales bacterium (assembly GCA_905235135.1). Classification (GTDB taxonomy): domain Bacteria; phylum Bacteroidota; class Bacteroidia; order Bacteroidales; family WCHB1-69; genus F23-D06. The sequence goes on along the minus strand of CAJOKR010000058.1, from coordinate 593 downwards.
GGGCTTCCGCAACCACCTCGAACAACAGCTACACCATCACGGGACTGACGGGCAACACAACCTACGAGATTCAGGTGCAGGCTAATTGTGGCGACGGCAACCTCAGCGACTGGAGTGCAAGTCTGTTCGTAACCACCAAGAGCGTGGGTATCAACAGCTGGCTGGAGAACAGCGTGAGCCTCTATCCGAACCCCGCCAAGGAGTTCGTTGACATCCGCGTCGATGGCGACCTGAACGTCACGATGATGGAGGTTTACGATGTCTATGGCAAGTTGGTCAACACGGTGAACGTGGTCGAGAATCCAACCCGCATCAACGTCAGCGGCCTCGCCAACGGCATGTACTTCGTGCGCGTGACGACAGAGCAGGGCGTTGTAACGAAGACGTTCGTGAAAAAGTAAGTTCTAATGGATAATTCCTGTTTTCCGCACATTTTTGCCCATAAAAAAATTAGATAGCTGTAAATCAGTCAGATAGCACGCATAAAAGGGTCATTTTGGGACACCTCGCCCCGTCGCGGAGGCTGATTTTGAGAGACGATTCACCCCGTGTTCCACCTTACCTAAAGACAGTCTGCAGACAAAATGCTATCT
>CAJOKR010000057.1 GCA_905235135.1 uncultured Bacteroidales bacterium | reverse complement strand
CTCACATGGTTGGGAGGAAAATAACGGCCGACGACCTTACTCGACACGCTGCAATGCCCCGCGCAGTCGGAGTCTTTGGAAGTTGATGCGTAAGCCCTATCATATGGAAACCTGCCTCTGCGGGAACGCAGGGACTTCCACTCCTTAAAGCACCACTTTCACCCGGTATCCTCGCTTCGTGGGCTCCTCGATAATCTCTTTGGAGAGGGCGCGGACTTCGTCCATGAGATGCGGGTCGAAGTCCGCGGCCTGAAGCGGGGAAGTCTCCAAACCTTCGATCATGAAGTCTATCGTGGTGCGCTCATACAGCTCGATGTAGGAGATCCGTACCGTGAGCGGACGGTAGTCGGACAGCACCAGCAGCACCATCATGTTGATGATCTGCTGCATGATCTCGATTTTGTCCGCGATGTTGTATTTGTTGCAGAATTGCAGCATCTGGGAGTGCATCTCCACGATGTCAAAGTCCTGACCTTCAACAACGAACAGCAGCTTGTAAATCTGTTGCACGAAGGCTTTGGTGGTGCTATGGACGGGATTTTCGAAAATCTGCTGCGGGGTGCCGTCCTCGTGGATGCCTTTGTCGTACATGAAGAAGATGCGGGTGCTTACATCGCGGGCGAACTTGAGCTTGTGGGTGACGAAGAGCATGGTCATGCCTTCGTGGGCTAACTGCCGGATGACCGTGAGCACCTCGCCGACCATAGAGGGGTCGAGGGCGGACAACGGCTCGTCGAAGAGTATGACTTCCGGATGCATGGCCAAGGCGCGGGCTATCGCGACCCGCTGTTTCTGTCCGCCGGCGAGGTCGGCGGGCATCGCGTTGCATTTCTCGTCCATGCCCACCTTGTGGAGGAGGGTCATGGCTTCCTTTTCCGCTTCCGCTTGTTCGACACCTTTCAACTTCATGGGTGCCAGCGTGACATTCTCCAGCACCGTGAGATGCTCGAACAGGTTGAATGTCTGGAACACCATCCCCATCCGCTGCCGCAGCTTGTTGATGGGGTAATCCTTGGCGAGAATGTTCTCCCCCTCGAAAAAGATTTCGCCGGAGGTGGGCTTGGTCATCAGGTTGATGGTCCGCAACAGGGTGCTCTTGCCGTTGCCCGACGGGCCAATGATGCTGATCACCTCCCCTTTGTGGATCTCGCAGCTGACATCCTTCAGCACCTCCAGTCGGCTGCCGTCAGGATTGATGTATGATTTGGAAAGATGTTTTATACTGATCATATCTTGATGGCGATTTTGAAGATGTAGTCCAAGAGTTTGCCCATGAGCCAGGCCAAAATAAAATAGATGACGGTGATGAAAAGGAGTGGAAAGAAAGCTTCGAAGGTGCGGGCGCGGATCATGTCGCATGCGCGGGTGAGATCTTGGATGGCGACATAACCCACCACGGAAGTGTTTTTGATGAGCGCGATGGCCTCGCTCTTAAACTGGGGAAGAGCGCGTTTGAGTGCCTGTGGCCCAGTGATGTAGCGGAAAATCTGGAAACGGGAGAATCCCATAGCCTCTCCGGCCTCGCGTTGCTGATCGCCTACTGCCTGGATGGCATTGTCCAACGTGGCTGCGAAAGAGGAAGCAAAGTCATGGAGAAGGCCACCACGGCCACCCCGACACCGCTGAATCCTACTAACACGATGTAAAACAGAATCATCAACAAAACCACCATAGGGATGCCGCGGAGGATTGATGAATATATCTTTGCTGTTTTGTTGAGCCAGCTTCGTTGGCTTCTCCGCATGGCTAACAGCCCGATGCCGAGTATGCTGCCGAAGAGCATGGAGAGCAGGGTGATCTCCAGCGTCACTTTCAACCCTCGTGCCAGAAAAACCCAACGGTTCTCGACTAACAAGTTTTTGTTGAAAGACTCTTTAAAATCAGCGAAATCAGATGCCTCATTTCCGATTACGGAAGACAAGTCCCGCACAAAAAAGGCACCGTGACAGTAGTAATATACATCTGTGAGTATCAGCTTTTTTTGACGCCGCTCCTTTGTTACAAAAAGGACTCCGCCAGCTATGTCGATATTTCCGGACTGCAGGGCGGGGATGATTGCGGCGAAGTCGAAAAGCCGGTACTGGACAGGTCTCCCTATGTATTCTCCGAAACGGTTAAGTATCTCGATTTCAAGACCGTGCCATTCGTCTCCAATCATGTAAGAGATGGGAGCGGTGGTATAGGAGGTGCCCACGATTAGCGGCTCGCCACTGAGACTGTCATTCTGGATCTCAGGCATCTCCACGTTGGCGTAGTCGGAGGCATTCATCCATTTCTCGGTGATCTTTCTCAATTCACCGGAGGACTTCAGCTTGGCAAGAAATTCATTGAATTTGTTCACCAAATCCTGATTCAACTTGGTGCAGGCGAAAGCGCATGGGTAATTGGTCTCCGTCCGAAATGCCAGCTTGAGGCCGTTTTTGTGGAGCAAGGTGTCGGGAAGACTGACCTCGTCGTACAGAAGGGCATCGATGCGGCCTTTGCGAAGCGAGGCGATAAGGTCGGAGAGGGTAGGTTGGCGTACGATCCGGAAATCGCTGCGTCCGGCAAAGTCGATTTCGAAGCATGTGCCGGTCAGCGTGCCGACCACTTTGCCTTCCAAATCCTTTTCCGTCCGGATTTCTTGCACATCCGTGTCCTTTGTTTCCTGTTTTTTGCTGCAGGAAACCAGACAGAGCGTGATGCAGATAAGATACAACAACCGTTTCATAGTGGGAGAGGCTAACGGGATTTCTCGGCCGGGCCGAAGGTGATGTCAAGCAGATGCAGATACTCCTCGTAAGGGGCTGTGCCCGCTAAATCGGACAAGGCTTCAGCCAGTTGGCGGTAATACCAGGCCACATCCTCCTTGCCGTTGGGCGCTTTGAACCGTTGCCATAGGGTGTCGCCGATTTGGCGGTAGTCGGCAGCGATGGTGCGGAGGTTGGAAAGTTTGTCGCCCATGGCCACGATTTTGCTGTCGCGGGGCGCATGGGCAAGCTGGTCCACCTGCGCCTGCTTGCGGTCGTGCCACGGGGCTCCTTTGGGGAGGGGACAACTCTCGTTTTGCACAAGATGGGCCACTCGTTCGCCGAATTGCTTACGAATCTGTTCGATGGTCACATCCGTGTCCTCCACTGTGTCGTGCAGAATGGCTGCAGCCAGCAACTCGGGATCGTCAGTGAGGGCGGCCACGATACACACCGCCTCCATGGGATGGAGGATAAAGGGATAACCCTTGCCTTTGCGCGGTGTACCGGCATGGGCGTCAATGGCGAACTTCACCGCCCGGTCAAAAAGGTCTGTATTAATCATACTATATGGTTTCAAGTTTCAAGTTATCTCATCATCTTATCATCTTATCCTTTCAAATAATATTCACCTTCTTCGCCTGCTCAAAGATACGATCGGCGCGTTGGGCGTTGTAGTCGTTTTTGCCGTAGAGGGTGTCGAACATTTTGACGAGGCCGGCCACGCCGAAGCCTTTTTTCAGGATATAGACGATGCAAAGGTTCTGCAACGCCACGGAACTGGCCAGAATGTCGAGCCCGGTGCCGGCCAGTTGCATAAGCGCCAGCTGATAGGCGCTTTCGCTGTAGTCATCCCTCATTCGAACGACATCGCCGATAGTCTGCATGTTTAACAGTCGAAGCACGTTGTAGTAGGGCATCAGACTGTCCTCGTAAACCTCGGCCTGGTTGATGGCGGCCATCTTGTCAACGAGTCGCTCGAAGGGGTTGAGGACGATGAAAGAGCGGAAGGTGTCGCCGTTGAAGGGCACCTCGTCGAAGTTGCCGTTGGCCACGAGCGATTGCACTTTGCGTCGGTATTCGGTGATATCCTTGCGGATGGTGCTGAACTGTTCGTCGGCCAGCTCCAGCATCCCCGCCAGGCGACTCATGTTGCGTTGGTATTCGCGGGGAATCTCGACATCGGTCTTGTAGCCCATGTCGTGGTACATGTTGGCCCACACATGCTGCAGGACACTGCGCATCTGGAGCTCGAAACGCACTTCGTTGAGCTCTGGCATCGCAAGGTCGTTGCAGAGCTTTTGGGGCAACCGGCAGATGTAGTGTAGCGACATATATCCGAAACGGTCTATTTCCATCATCTTGCGCTTATCAACGGTGTTTTCCCAGTCGATTTCGAACAGCTGCTCGGCGAGTGCGGAGATAACGTCTACCTCGTCGCTGAAGAAGGTGACAACGCGGATGCCGACGATGTCGGTGATATCATCCAATGTGCGGTATTTGTAACCCTTCAGCTCCAGCTTGCCGGTAAGGCTCTCTTCGGTCTTGATGCGGGAGTTGATGCTCGCCACAACAATCTTGTTCTCGTTGAGGCATTGCTCTATCCGCTCCAATGCGACAGAACGGATCTTTTCGAAAAGAGGGCGCTTCTCGCGATAGTCGTCGAGAATCATCTCACAATGCATGTCTAGTTTCATCGTCTTGAACTTTGACTTTGAACTTTAAACATTAACCGGAGGTAATCTTAGCGGTAGAGCCCCTGGCAGAACTTTGATGTTGAAGTGGGTGCCGGTGAGAAGTTCGCCGTCGAGATAAACGTCGATAAGGTCCTTGCTGCTGACTTCCACCTCGCGTGCTTGTCGGTAGATGACTTTGTTCTTGCCCAGTCTGCTGCCGATGTGCTCGCCCTTGCGGTAGAGGGGAATCAGCATCAGAAGCCGCAACAGGCTCATGCCGCGGAAGAGGCACACTTCGATGAGTCCGTCATCGACTTTCGCATTGGGTGCGCAGTTGAACTCTCCGCCCACGCGCCGCCCGTTGGCTAGGGTGCAGAGCACCATGTAGCCGCGAGTGATGCGCTCGCCGTCCACAGTCACCTTGATGCGGTTGAAACGGCTCGTCAAGATGGCGTTCGCCACGCCCCGCGTGTAGGCCTCATGGGCCGACTTCCCCTTGGCAACGAGTTCGTTGGCCCGTGACGCCACCTTCGAATTGAAGCCGATGTTGCACACATTCAAGCTGTAGCTGTCGTTAATCTTGATGATATCCACGGGTGTCACGGAGCCCGCCAACATCTCCTTCACACTGAGGAAGTTGCGTCCCGGAAAGTTGATTAATATGTCTTTAGTGGTGCCACCAATGTAAAGGATGGCCATGGTGAATTTTGAATTTTGCTTCTTATATTCCGAATATCCGACCAAACCTGAGGCCACCTCGATGATGATGCCGTTGCCGCCACAAGCCACGAAGCAGACCTCTTCTTCGGGATGCAGGTCGCAATAAAGTCGCACGAAACGCGTCCCGTCGCCCTCGCCCAAGGTGGTGTAAACCTCATAAGGTTGGGGGAGCTTCTTCAACAGGTCGTAGAGCTCCTGATATTGCGGAACCTTGTCGGCCCGCCCGTTAGTAATGTATATATACTTCATATGAATGGTTATTGGTTATTGGTTATTGGTTATTGGTATTGAGGGCTGACGCATCACGTTGTCTGCTTCGACTTTGTAACGTTTTTAACCCATAACCTATAACCCATAACTCTTATATTATGGTGATGATGTTCGAGAAGCCGGTGATGTCGAACACCTCCTTCACCTGCGGGTTCATATTGCGCAGCACCATTTTGCCGCCATGTTTCATGACACTCTTCTGTAACATGAGAAAGGTGCGCAGTCCCTGCGACGAGGTGTAACTCAGCGCTGTGCAGTCGATGTCGATGTCGGGATTCTCATCCTCCATCAGCGTGTTGGCTGCCTTCTGGAACTCTTCCACGGTGGTGGTGTCGATACGCCCGTCAATCACTACAAAAGTTTTATTATCCTCTTTATTTATCTTTATATCCATAATTAATCTTCTAAATTACTATTGCCTGTTGCCTATTGCCTTTAACTATTCACTTTTTTCGTCATGGTTAGCACGTTGTTGCCGTCCTCATAGCGGTATTCGATGCTGTCCATCATCTTCTTGCAGAGGAAGATGCCAAGACCACCCACCTCGCGTTCTTCAATTTCCAAGTTCACATCAGGGTCTGCTTTCTCTAACGGGTTGAAGGGGGTGCCGGCATCACGGAGCTCGATGGTGAGCAACAACGCGTTCTGGTCGAAATGGATGTCGGCCTCTAACCAGCCAATGCCGCCGTCGTAGGCATAACGCACCACGTTTTCAACAGCTTCCTCGATGGAAAGACGGAGTTTGAACTTCAAGACATCGTCATCCGGAATGTCGGGGGAGGACATGACAAATTCGATAATCTCGCTGCTTTTGTCCTTGATGGGGTTGAAACGTTTTTTCATAATTATTTTGGGTTGATTAATATTATTAGAGAAGGATACTCATTATGGTGATATCGTCATTTTGCGGGGCTCCGTCTGCGAACTTCTTCACGGAATCATAGAGAAGGTTTACAGCGGTATGCCCATCCATGTTGTGATCCATTTGGCGAATGGTTTCCAGCAGCCGGTCGTTGCCGTAAAGCTCCTTGGCACCGTTTTCAGCTTCGTTGATTCCATCGGTGTAGGCGATGATGCGGGTGCCGGGCTGTATGTCGATGCTTTCGGCTTCGTATGGGAAATCGTCGAACAGACCGATGGCGAGGTTGGCCTTCATCTTGAGGAAGTACGGCTCTCCGTCAGGAGGCAGAATGACCAAAGGATTGTGGCCGGCGTTGCAGAAATCCATGTGGAGGGTGTTCAAGTCGATGCGCCCGACAAACAGGGTGACAAACATGTTGTTGCTGTTGGTATCGCTGACGCTGTTGTTGATACGGCTCAGTGTCTCGTTCATCGGGAGGCCGAGACCTGCCACGAAGCGGAGTGCGGCACGGGTGATGGCCATCATCAGCGAAGCAGGAACGCCTTTGCCGGAGACATCGCCGATGGCAAAATAGAGCTGGTCGCCTTTGATGGTGAAGTCGTACAGGTCGCCGCCCACCTCCTTTGCCGGGGTCAGCAGTGCACAAAGCTGCGGCGGAAAGTCGGTGCGCAACATGCCCATCTGGATGTTGCGGGCCACATTGAGCTCTGACTCCATACGCTCGTTGGCTGAAGTGGTGCTTTTCAACTGCTCGATGTAGTCTGCGATGGAGTTCTGCATGTAGATGAAGCTGTCGTGCAGACGGAGCATCTCGTCTTGACTGGTGATTTCGGGCAGTTTCGCCTTGAAGTTGCCTTTTGCCATGTTCAGCGCGGAGACCGACAGTTCGGTGATGGGGCGCGTCATGCGACGTATCACGCGACGGCAAACAAAGTAAATGATGGTCAAACCGAAGATGCCGATAATCAGCAGGGCAATATGCATTTGCGTGGAACGGCGAAGTACCTCTTTGTAAGGGCAGGTGATGCTAAGTTTCCAACCGTTGTGCAGGGGACCATACACCACAAATGCTATCTCGCGCCCTTTTCCCACGCGGCGGTGCAGGCTGTCTTTGTTCGATTTGAGATCTTCCACCACTTCCTGGAAGGAACTGTTTCCTGAAAAACTGTGTTTGTATCGGTTGATCAGGTCTGAGTCGGAACTCTTGATGCCTATGATGTTGTCCTTGTTGAAAATAAGGGTGGCGATGGAGTTGTCGTAGGGGCGAAGTGCCTCCACAGTGCTTTCAATTTGGTCTATAAACATGTCGGAAATCATGATAGCATAGACGTTGAGCTTGGAGTCCACCAAAGGATAGCAGTACGAAACAATTCGTGTGGAACGGGAGTCAAGCGGCTCGTAAGGGGCAGTCCAAGCGGCTTTTTTGGTTTGTTGGAGTTGCTTTAGGTTCCAGAATGCACTTAATTGCTGTAGTTGTTGTTGGTCGGGATGGAATTCTTGGATGCCTTCGTCGTCGCAGTAGCTGAAGATGGCAGGCTTAAGCGTGTCAATGTTTCCATCGGGGAGAACGAAGAGAACGGCGAATCCGTTTATCAGTTCGCTGGCCTGCACCGTGCGACTGGCAATGGCCTGAAGTACATTAGGCTGTGTTTGAAGTGTGGATATGTATGCCGCCACGGCTCTTGTAGTGACTTCAACCGTGTTCAAGGGCTTCTCCAATTCACTGATGGTTCCGTGTAGGATGTGCTGCGTGGAACGTGTCGATTCGTCAGCGATGATTTGGTGCGAGACAATAGCGATCACTACCATGGCCACGAAAAAAATCGCCGACACGATACCGATAATCCGCAAACTCAGGCTTTTAGAAAAAGAACGTTTGTTCATATATACTCATCTGTTTCAGAGTGCAAAAATAGTAAAAATGATGAATCGTTGAAAATCAAACTACAAAAAAAATCCTATTTTCTGTAGTAGCTGCTTGTGGGCATGTCACAAAATCAGTTTCACACGGAAGCCTAACTTGGTGGATTCTTCCACTACCTGTTGGCACAGCCCGTTCAGTTCGTTGCGCTGCGCGTCATTCAGAGGCGTGGATTCCATCTTTTCCACCATAAAATCCAAGGCGGTGACTCCCGACTGTTCGCTGTGGGTGATACGGACAGTGATTGGGCGGTAAGAGGCCATCACGTCGTCAAGCATCTTGTCGCATAGTTGCAGAGCCTTTTCCTGCTTCTCGGTGATGCCGTATTTGTAGCAGAAGGCGTTGATAGTCGAGCGCATGCCAAGGAAGTCGAAGTCGGGACTGTCAATCTGGAATACCGCTTTGCGGATACGTTGTATAAAGGCCTTGGTGGCGCTGTGGACGGGATTCTCGAAAATTTGTTCGGGCGTGCCGTCCTCGTGGATGTATCCGTCATACATGAAGAAAAGTCGTGTGCTCACGTCGTGTGCGAACTTCATTTCGTGGGTGACGATGAGCATGGTCATGCCTTCGTCGGCCAGTTGACGGATTACACTGAGCACCTCGCCCACCATCGTGGGGTCGAGTGCCGACGTGGGCTCGTCGAAGAGAAGGATTTCGGGCTTCATGGCCAGGGCGCGGGCAATGGCCACACGCTGTTTCTGTCCGCCGGAGAGGTTCGACGGATAGACATCGGCTTTCTCCGCCAATCCCACCTTGCGAAGGAGTGCCAGCCCTTCCTCGCGTGCCTTTTCGGGATCTTCATTACGCAACTGGCAGGGGGCAAGCATGACGTTTTCGAGAACGGTTTTGTGAGGGAAGAGATTGAAGCTCTGGAACACCATGCCCATTTTCTGGCGCATCAAATGGACGGGATAGCCCTTGGTGAGAATGTCCTCGCCATCGACGAAGATGCTGCCTCCGGTGGGCTGCTCCAACAGGTTCAGGCAGCGCAAAAAGGTACTCTTGCCTGTGCCCGAAGGACCAATGATGGAGATGACCTCGCCGCAATGTACATCGGCGTTGATGTCACGCAAAACGTCCAGGTCTTCAAAACTTTTTTTCAGATGGGAGATGCGGATGATGGGAGTGTCTGAAGGTTGGGAGTTGGGAGTTTGGCGTTGAGAGTTAGGAGTTGAGAGTTGGGCTGTGCTGCGTTTACGGCGAATAAGGAACCATGTGCCGCAACCAGCTATTACACATATAGCCAAAATCCACGGCCATTTTTTATTATCTTTTTCGGTATCAGTCGGTTGCGAAGGGTTGGTAAGTATCCCTGCTTCCCCTTTACGGGTGATCAACACGATATGTTCTGCAAGGTAGCCTTCGGAGAAGAGCACCTGTTTTTGCCGCTCTTCGGTGATGCTGATGGCTCCCATGGCCATATCAACCTTGCCCGTCTGCACGGCTGGAATCTGCGAGGCGAACTCCATGGCGAGAAACTCCAGCTGCCAGTTGCGACGGTTGGCCCACTCGCTGAGCAGGTCTATCTCCAAGCCAGTGGGTTCGCCGGAACTGATGAAACTGAAAGGAGGAAAAGCCGGGTAGATGGCTACGTGGAGTGTGCGACCCATGCCGCGCCTTTGAGGCCGAGCCACCGCCGCGAGGTCGTCGGCGTTACTCCATCGGTCAATAATCTTCTGGTAGGTGCCGTCGCTGCGGATATCTGCCAGGAAGCTGTCGAAGTCCTGCTTCAGTTCTGTGTTGTCCAGCTGGAAGCAAGCTCCGATGGGTGTCCCCGGCAGGCAGGCATTCACGGTATCCACCTTCGCGGCTATCTCCTTGTTGAACGCCACCGAGAGATTATCCCAACCGGCAACGTCCACCTTGCCGTTCTCCAGCGCAGCCAACAAATCGGCGCTACTTGTAATTCGCATAATGTCGGCATCGGGTGCATAGTTGCTTACGGCCATGTCCTGTACACTACCGATGACAACGCCGACACGCTTGCCGGAGAGCGACTTGAATACCTTAGGCACATCCGTCACCGTCTCGGTCTTGCTTGGAGTCAGCATCGATGGCAAGTAACAAACCGTCCCACCTATTGCCAGCGCCACAGCCGCTATGATGGCTTTCATGCGTTTACGCTGCACCAACGAGGTTAGCAGCAGCCCAATGAGCCATGCCATAAGGAAATAGATGATGGCCGTCACGATAATGGGGAAAAAGGCATCGAATGTGCGCGAGCGGATAAGGTCTGAGGCTCTGGTCATGTCGGCCACGGCGATGTAGCCCACGATGCTGGTGCCCTTCAGCAGGCTCACCACCTCGCCCTGATAGACGGGCATCACGGATTTGACCACCTGGGGTAGTACTATTCTGAAGAACGTTTGCCGGCGCGTGTATCCTAACGCGAGGCCAGCCTCTGTCTGTCCGCGGTCGATACCTTGTATGGTGGTGCGCAGCATCTCGCTGACGTAGGCCGACAGGTTCATGGCGAAGGTGATGACGGCCACCACGATGCCCGTGGCTTTCATCGGTGCCAACACCACATAGTACATCAACATGAGCAGCACCAACACGGGTGTGCCGCGCATGATGTCGATATAGACTTTGGCCACCTTCTGTAGCCAAGGTCTGCGGCTCATACGCATCCAGCAGACCAAACCGCCCAGCAAGGTGCCCAGTATGGCTGCGCAAAAGGTGATGATGAGGGTCACCTGCAAGCCGTCGAGAATCATCCTGTAGCGGTCCTCGGCTATCAGGTTGTTGTAAAAACTTTCAGAGACGCTCCATTTCGAACCGGAGCAGCCAGTAAGCATAAAACAGCCGCAAATGGTGAGGATGGCGGCAAACACCCGAAACAGCTTCTTCATTATTACGATTATTTATTTTCCAATCTTGTTCTCATTTTATTACAATTCCTGATACGTTCCAGCATGGTGGCGGCCCATGCGGCATCACCAGGCAGTTGGTAGCGGCAATTGCCGGTAGCCGAAGGAGTGAAGATGGTTTCGGCATTGTCGGTAAGCTGCACAGTGCCACGCTCGGAAAGCGAGAATAGGCCGTCCCCTTCCACAGCATGGATAGCGGCCATCACGTCCCACATTCGCTGGCCCGTGTTGCAGTTGCACTGTAAATAGATCTGCTTGATGGGATGTGCGTCGGTCCACGAGATGTCGGCGATGACCTGCTCGGGCGTGTACTCAACATCCTGCCCTACCTCCATAGGCGAGAATACCATATCGACCTCCTGCGGCCAAAGGCGGAAGAATATCTTGGCGAATTCGATGCTCTTGGCGAAGTTGAAGTCAGGTTCCACAGCATTGCCGAACACACCCCCCATCACGTAAATGCACTTCACCTTGCGCCGTACAAGCTCCACGCCGTTGAGTGGTGAGTAGCTGTCGGGGGCAGATTGCAACAGCTGCGCCAGACAGGTGACAAATCCGGTGGAAACGATGCTCACGCTATGATCGGGTTGGGCAGCCAACAGACGGCGATAGAGCTGCCATCCGTCGGGCAACTGCGAGTAGTCGTTGATGCTGCAAGCAAACATCGGCTGTCCGTTGTGGTCTTCCGTGGCGGCCACATGGGCGTAGTCAATCCAAATCGGAGGGTTTTTGACACCGTTGCGGACAAGTCCAATGGGAATGCTGTCATGACCGAAATAGGTGCCCATCACGTCGGCAAAGCGGGCGTTTGCTTCCCCTTCGCGGTTCACTATTACGCCCTGTAGGCGGCATTTTCCCTGCTCCTCGTAGCGGTAGAGCATTTCAAGGGCAAAAAGGTCGTCAGTTGATGAGCCGATGTCGGTGTCGAGGATGACAAGCGGCACGTCCGTGTATGGTTTTTCGTTGTCTTTGTTGCAGCCGAAGAAAGCCATTATTACCAGGGCTACTATCCAGATTGAATATAATTTCTTCATAATAATTTTTTCGCTTTTGTGTAAAAAAGTTAAGTATAAACTTTTTGCAAAAGTACAAATTATTTCAAATCGTTCAGCAAGAGGATGATTTTTATTTTTTATTTTCACACAAAGTGAAATTATTTGTATTTTTGCCCCGCAATTTCAATATACAAATTGAGGAATACGTTTATGGAAGCGAAAAAGATATCCCTTAATGATTATGTGCTTGCCGGCGGTGGTGCCAATGGCGAGAGCTATAACCACAAGTCAGACCCTAATGTGGTGCTCAAGCTCTATTTTCCCGGCAAAATTCAACAGCCGCTTGACGAGTTGCTCTTGGCCCGGAAGGTTTATGAGGCAGGCATCCCGACACCCGAGCCGGGCGAGTTTGTGGTGACCGAAGACGGACGCTACGGCATCCTGTTTCATCGCATCAGGGACAAGAAGTCCTATTCACGGGCGACGGGCGACAATCCGGAATTAGCAGGAAAATACGCGGCTGAATTTGCGGAGATGTGTCTCCAACTGCACGCCACCCATCTCGACACCAAAGAATTCGAGAATGTGAAAGACAGGTACTTCCGGTTGCTTGAGGAGAATCCGTTTTTCACAGCGGAAGAGAAGGGCAAACTGCACCGGTTCATCGCGAGTGTTCCCGACGAGGACACTGCCATCCACGGCGACCTCCAGTTCTCGAATGCCATCTTTGTGGGTGAAGACCGCTATTTCATCGATCTTGGCGATTTCTGCTACGGCAACCATCTTTTCGATGTGGGGATGGTGTATCTTACCTGCAATCTCAACCAAGAGGAGTTCGTTAAGGAAACCTTCCACATGGACAGGGCTGCCGCCATTCGTTTTTGGAAGGCTTTTGTCCCTGCCTACTTCGGCAACGACCGTTCTCTCAGTGATATAGAAACAGAAGTTCTGCCTTTTGCAGGGCTGAAGACCCTGATTGTGGAGCGCGACGCGGGTTGCCCAATGCCGGAATTCCGGGTCGCTTTGAGACAGATACTGGAATAGTGTTTTTTGCAAAAAATACAAGGGTGTTTGTGGAGAAAATTTTTTTGTATTTTGCAGGTTGATTCGAAGAGGGCGGTAAGCTCGAAGTAAGTCAATGGAAGGTGAACGAAGTGAGCTCTGTAAACGAACAAGGAAAAACAAACAAATAACAATAATAATATGGACAAAAATCAAATGCGTGAAATTATCGCCAAGAGAGTCGCAAAGGAACTCCATGACGGCGATGTCGTGAATTTGGGAATCGGTCTGCCGACC
>CAJOKR010000056.1 GCA_905235135.1 uncultured Bacteroidales bacterium | reverse complement strand
ATCCGTCGAGGAAGCGTTGGCGCAGATCGAGAAAAGGGAGTACGCCTTGCCCTTCGCCCACGACCCGCGCAAGCTCTACAAAATCGGGGTGAACTTCTCTTCCGAAACGCGCCGAATCGAAAGCTGGAAGGTGGTGGAACGGTAAATGGACGGATAGAGAACGGAGAATATGGGGAACGAGGAGGTCTGATCTCAGTGGAAGATGCGGAAGTTACTTTCCGTAAGCCACCTCGAATTCCTCGTAGCCTTCGATGATGTCGCCGACCTTGATGTCGTTGCAGCCGTCGATGTTCAGACCGCAGTCCTGACCGGCAACCACCTCCTTGACATCGTCCTTGAAGCGACGCAGGGAGCCGAGCTTGCCCGTGTAGATGACGATACCGTCGCGGATGAGGCGAATCTTGGTGTTACGCTGCAACTTGCCGTCGAGGACCATACAACCGGCCACGTTGCCGACCTTGGAAATATGGAACACCTCGCGGATTTCGATGTTGCAGACCACCTTTTCGCGGATCTCCGGCGAATGCATACCAGCGATAGCGTCCTTGATCTCGTTGATGGCGGTATAGATAATAGAATAGGTACGGATGTCAATCTGCTCGGCCTCGGCCATCTTGCGGGCGTTCGCGGACGGACGCACCTGGAAGGCCACGATGAGGGCGTTGGACGCGGTAGCCAACATCACGTCGGTTTCGGTCACCTGACCCACAGACTTGTGGATGACATTGACCTGAACCTGCTCGGTGCTGAGCTTCAGCAGCTCACCGGCGAGAGCCTCCACAGAGCCGTCCACATCACCCTTGACGATAATATTGAGCTCCTTGAAGTCGCCAATAGCAATACGGCGGCCGATTTCCTCGAGCGTGACGTGTTTTTGCGTGCGCAAACCCATCTCACGGGCGAGTCGGGCACGCTTGGTGGCAATGCTGCGGGCCTCCTGTTCGGATTCGCAAACCTTGAAGGTATCACCGGCCTGCGGAGCACCGTTCAGACCCAACAACAACACAGGCTGGGCTGGACCAACAGATTTCACCGGCTGGTTACGCTCATTGAACATAGCCTTCACCTTGCCGAAGCAGCTGCCGGCCAGAATCGGGTCACCCACTCGCAGCGTACCATTCTGCACCAACACCTTGGCCACGTAACCGCGACCCTTGTCCAATGCAGATTCGATAACCGCACCCACGCCGGGACGGTTCGGGTTGGCCTTCAAGTCGAGCAAATCGGCTTCCAAGAGTACCTTTTCGAGCAAATCCTGCACGTGGTCACCGTGCTTGGCATCGATTTCCTGACACTGGTACTTGCCGCCCCACTCCTCCACGAGGATGTTCATGTTGGCCAGCTCCTCGCGAATCTTGTCGGGATTGGCGTTGGGCTTGTCAATTTTGGTGATGGCAAACACCATCGGGACACCGGCGGCTTGGGCATGGTTGATAGCCTCAACCGTCTGCGGCATCACCGCATCATCAGCGGCAACCACGATGATACACAAGTCAGTGATCTTGGCACCGCGGGCACGCATGGCGGTAAATGCTTCGTGACCAGGCGTATCGAGGAAGGTAATCTTACGACCGTCTGGCAGGCTCACCTCGTAAGCACCGATGTGCTGGGTAATGCCACCGGCCTCACCGGCAATGACATTCGTCTTGCGGATGTAGTCCAACAGGGAGGTCTTACCGTGGTCAACGTGACCCATGACCGTGATGATCGGGTGACGCGGCTGGAGATCCTCTTCCTTGTCTTCCTCTTCGGGATTGTTCATCTTCTCTTCTTCCTCAGAATCAATGAATTCCACCTTGAAACCGAACTCCTCAGCCAACATGGCGATGTTTTCGGCATCCAAACGCTGATTGATGGAAACGAAGAGGCCGATGCTCATGCAGGTAGCGATAATCTTGGTCACATCGACGTTCATCAGGGTGGCCAGCTCGTTGGCGGTGATGAATTCCGTCACGCGCAAGGTCTTCTGATCTTCGATAGCCTGCAATTCCTGCTCCTCGATACGCTCGTGGATGAGTTGACGTTTCTCCTTTCTGCGCTTGGCCGCGGTGGAAGTCTTCTTGGTGTTGCTTTCGAGACGCATCTTGGTCTCCTTGATACGACGGTGGATGTCCTCCGCCGAAATCTCTACCTTTTCAGGCTCCTGCTTCTGCTTCTTGTCCTTGTCGTCCTTGATATTGGCATTGCTGGAAGATTTCACCGGCTTAGCCACGCGTTTCCGTTTCTTCTTTTTCTTGTCGGGATCGCCACTACGATGATCGCTCTTGCCGCTGGGGCTGGGTTGCTGGAGCAAAGACAGGTCGATAGTTCCGAGAATCTTGGGGCCCTTCAGCGGGTTGACAACCGTCTTAATGTGCTCCACAACAGGCTGTTCCGGTTGTTGCACAACGGGAGCGGGTTCCTCCTTCTTCGGTTGAGTTTTGGGAGCTTCCGCTTTCTTAGTCGGCTTGGGCTGTTGGGGTTGTTTCTCCTTCTTGGCACCTTTCTTCTCCTTGGTGGACGATTTTTTCTTGGGCTTCAGGGCCTCCAAATCAATCGTACCGAGAATTTCGGGTCCAGGAAGATGTGCCTTTGTCTCAATATGCTCGGGTTTGGTTTCCTTTTCAGGTTCCGTTTCGGGTTCTTGAACCGGGACTTCTGCGGCGGGTTTCTCCTCCGGAACTGCCGGATTTTCCTGAGGAGCAGTTTCCACCTTCTCAGATGCCGGTTCTGCGGAAGTGGCTGCCTCTGATTTGCCGGAAGATTTCTTCTTGGCAGGCTTCCCCAGGGTTTCTGGCGGAACGGATCCTAAGATTTTCAGTTCGGGAGCGTGCACGGGCTCTTCAACCACCTGAACTTCAGGAAGTTTAGTGGTATGAATAATAACATGCTGCCCCGTCGTCTCCTCCTCTGCGGTCTTGGTTTCAGCCGCAGGTTTCGGTTCCTCTTTTTTCCCTCCTTTCGGGGTGAGGATCTGGTCGGATTTCTCCTTCACCATTTTGTCTTTAGCCAGCTCTTTTTGCAGACACTGGTACATCTCCTCCGTCAGCTTTGCATTCTGAGAAGCGATTTCAAACCCATTTTTGGTCAGGATGTCGATGATACGATCCTTTGACACGTTAAATTCTGTGGCCGCCTTGGGTATTCGCGGCGTGTTTACTTTTTCTTCCGGCATATTGATAATTCTGGTTAAAAACTTGGTGATTGTATTGATCAGGGGCATTACTTGGCCAATTCTTCCTTAACTGCAGCAATCATAGCATCCACGGTTTCCTCTTCGAGGTCGGTACGGCGGATAAGTTCCTCGCGGCTCAACTGTAAAATACTCTCGGCCGTGTCGCAGCCGATACCAATGAACGTGTCGATGACCCACTGGTCGAAAACATCGTTGAATTCCGACAACGGGATGACATATTCCTCCTTGATGTCGTCTCTGAAAACATCAATTTCATAGCCGGACAACTTGCTGGCCAGCTTGATGTTATAGCCGCCCTTACCGATGGCGAGGGAGACTTGGTCGGACTTCATATAGACGTTGGCGGTCTTGTTTTCCTCGTCGAGTTCGATGGAGGAGATCTGCGCGGGGTTGAGAGCACGGGCGATCAACAGTTCCTTCTTGTTCGTATAATTAATAATGTCAATATTCTCGTTGCGGAGCTCGCGGACGGTATCGTGGATACGGCTGCCCTTCACGCCGACGCAGGCGCCCACGGGATCGATACGGTCATCGTAGGTTTCCACCAGCACTTTGGCACGTTCGCCAGGCACCCGCACGATGTCGCGAATCATGATGACGCCCTCCTCGATTTCGGGGATGGAGCGTTCCATCAGCCGTTCGAGGAATTGCGGGGAGGTACGGGAAAGGAGGATGCGCGGGGAACCGTTGACCACATCCACGGAAGTGATGACCGCCATGATGCTGTCGCCCTTCTTGTAGTAGTCGGAGGGGATCTGTTCGGACTTAGGCAGCACCATCTCCACACGGTCGTCGTCCATCACTAAAATCTCGCGTTTCCAGACCTGGCTCACCTCGCCGGTAATCAGTTCGCCCTTGCGCGGCTCATATTTGTGGAAAATGACATCCTTTTCGTACTCCAGAATCCGGTTGCTGAGGTTCTGGCGCAGGGCCAAAATCTCGCGGCGTTGGAAGTCGGAGAGCTGAATTTGCTCAATCACCTCCTCACCCACTTCGAAGTCGGGCTCAATCTTGATGGCGTCGGAGAGGGAGATCTGGTTCACGGGGTCAGTCACCTGGTCATCCTCCACTACATCCAAAGAGTGTTGGATTTCAAGGTCGCCGCGATCGACGTTGACAATTACGTTGAAGCGGGCGTCAGGACCGTATTTCTTACTTAGCGCACTTACGAAAACGTCTTCCAAAATGTGCATAAGCGTTTCTCTATCAATGCTTTTGGATTCTTTGAAATCGGCAAATGTGCTGATAAGATTGATTTGTTCTTCCATTTTGTTAAGCTTTATTGTCTATATCTATTTAATTTTACTTTCCGCAATTTTTGTAACTCCCACCAAATCGGTGAGAGTTTCTTGTTGAGCTAGCAGGACTCGAACCTACACAGGCAGAACCAAAATCTGTAGTGCTACCATTACACCATAGCTCAGTCTTAATCATCAATTCGGCGGCAAAAATACACTTTTTTTCTATACCTCGTCGTCAAGAAAAAAAAATTTTTTCATCCTTGCATCAAATCAAAAAAAGTGTATTTTTGCACGCTCATTTGAGAACGGCCCCTTAGCTCAACTGAATAGAGCATTTGACTACGGATCAAAAGGTTGCAGGTTTGAATCCTGCAGGGGTCACGAAACGAAATGTAGAGCCGCCATAATATGACGGCTCTACATTTATATTATGACGGGTCCTCCTGATCTTTTTCTTTCAGCAATTTATCAATCTTTTTCTCAATCTCTTCGAGTTTCTCTTTCACTTCGTCGTTGTTGTCAGCCACCATCGCGTCCACGAAAATGGAATTGATGAACGACATGCCGATGATGCCGCCAAAAACCAGCAGCAGGCAGAAGTACAACCTTACGATGTTGCCGAGGGCCGGGGAGGTGGCCGCCGCGATAGTGTCGGGGATGTCGTACCAGCCCTCCACCGTGCAGATGCGGAAAACCGAATAGATGGAATCCAGCGGGGTGGCGAAATAGGCCGGGGCGATATCCTTGAACAGGCTGCAGTTGACGAGCCCGAACACGATAATCAGAATCAGGAAGCAGAGCAGGATGCCGTACGATTGTTTCACGGCCAGCTTAAACCCTTTGGCAATTTGGTCGAAATTGGGGAAGAAGTGCAGCACCCGCAGGAAACGGAGCGTGCGTAACAACCTCAGCACCATGAGAAACGACAGATCCATCAGATGCTCGGGGATGAACAGCGCAATGACGGAAGGGATGGAGAGAATGACCAGGATGCCGTCCAAACAATTCCAACCCGATGACCAATAGTCTTTTACGCCGTATTCGACATGCTTGGTAATCATCTCCAACGTGAAGATGAGGATACATGTCACATCGATGATCTGTATCCAAATATTGTCGATGTTACTGGCTTGCAGGAAGATGACAACGGCGTTCAGCAGGATGATGCTGAAGATGAATTTCTCGTTGAGGAGCAGATTTTTTAAGCGGTCCATTACAGAAGAATTTTGGGGTGCAAAATTACAAAAAATCAAGGGTTATAATAGCCGCATCGCAATCTTGGCACACACATACGCAAGGTTTTTATAAATTGGCGAACCGTTACGGTGGTGAAGATGTGATGCAATAAGAAAAAAATATACCTTTGCACCGACAATTTCGCCTAAATCTATTGGAAAATGAAAAAAATACATTTTGAAGATATCACGGAAGAATTGATCAAGCAAGCCCCTGAAGGGAAATACTCCCCCTCAAGATTGCGGAATAAGGATGGCCTTCGTTACGCTATTTTGCGAGGCCACTTCTTGTGGGTGTCGAGAGTGCAGTACAATCATAAGGGCAACCTTCTCGTCTCCACATCGTCGGGCGATGGCCTGATTAAATTGTGGGATGTGAAAACGGGCAAGTGCATCAAGACCTTGTTTGAAACAGGAAACCAACATATAGAAGGTGCCGTTTTCAGTCCGGATGGCAAACAATTAGCTGCTTTCTACCAGACTGGAGAGGTGAAAGTGTGGGATCTTAAGACTTTCGAGCTACTGTTCGAGACTTGCAACAGTGGGTGGCTCAATGACCTCACTTTTAGTCCCGACAGCACAAAGATTGCGCTTGCCGGAGTGTATCGCGACGACCCCTATAGGTGCGGCAGCTATAAAGAGGATGATGCGGTCATGATTTGGGATATTCGCACGGGCAACAAAGTGCGCAGATTGTCAGCGCAATATGAAGCCGACGACCGCGTTTTTTATGAAGACTCGACGAAAAAACTGGTGCTCAGCTTAGTTATCAACTCCATCGCGTACAGACCAGATGGAGCGTATTTGGCGGCTGGCACGAACGACTGCAGTGTGAAGACTTGGAACCCCGCTATTGGCAAACATGTGAAAGCGTTTTGGGCACATGATTGGCAGATCAAGGACGTTGAGTTTGCCCACAAGACAGACTGGATAGCCACCGCTTCCGATACGGTTTGCGTTTGGAGTTCTGAAACAGGCAATTTGATTCGTGAGTTTGAGTTCACGAATTATGCAGAACGTCTGGAGTTCTCTGCAGACGACAGCCGATTGGCCGTATATTATCCGAATAGCCACGCAGTTGTAGTGTGGGATGTGGAATCCGGAACGAAAATATGTCGTTATGTTGATGACAGGTACACGGTTTTTGATATTTCCTTTTGTCCCGATGGCAAACATGTTGCATTGGCAATGGATAATAGTACCATCAGAATTTGGGATTTGCCGGAATAAGTTGTTTTTTGAAGTGTACCGTTGACCATTGGTCTACGATTTGCGATTTGCAATGTCCGTAGAGGCATCTCGCATACGCCCGCATCTCAATTGTTCTTGTTAATCAGAGTCACCACCACGTTTATCTAAACCTGCAAACAATACGCGTTATTCTCTCTCCAGCTCTTTTTTCCAGATGAAGAGATGTGGCGATCTTTATGGAGCCATCTGCGTCCCGCAGATGGTCAATTATGGAGTCATCTGCGTCCCGCAGATGGTCAATTATGGAGCCATCTGCGTCCCGCAGATGGTCAATTATGGAGTCATCTGCGTCCTGCAGATGGTCAATTATGGAGTCATCTGCGTCCCGCAGATGAGTGTCTTGCAACTGCGAGGACGCAGTTGCCTCCATATCAAGTGCCGATACGGCGAAACGTGTCATCCTATCGATCCGAACATAACTCCCGCCGTTATTGTTCTACAGCAGCCGCATCGCAATCTTGGCGCACTCCCACGCTGCATACGCTGCTGCGCTGCTCGTTGGCAGTCTCGAAGTCTATGGCTGCAAAGTCGGTCATAACAGGATTATGCAGGCAATCTGCCATATAGTGGGTACGAAGTCGAAGTAATAGACCGGTGCACCCCAACGGTCTTTCTGACGGAGGGTTTGTCCGTCAAGGTAGTAGAGCGGAGTTCCCCAACGGTCTTTCTGGCGGATGGTCTGTCCGTCGAAGTAGAGTAGCGGTTCTCCCCAGCGGTCCTTCTGCCGCACCGTTTTCCCGTCGATGTAGATCAGTGGCTCACCCCACCGGTCCTTTTGTCGAACCTGTCGGCTTTTCACATCGTACCACAGCAACGGTTCACCCCACCGGTCTTTCTGCCGAATGGTGTTCTCCTGCATATAGTACAGTTTCGCACCCCACCGGTCCTTCTGATAGACGGTTTGGGCGTGGACCGCGACGACAAAAAGCGCGGCGACAGCCATGATGACGGCTACTCGTTTGTTCATGCGGCAAAGATACGTTTTTTGGATGACAAAGCGGTACAACAATCGTTGATTTACGCAAGGAGATCTCCCGCATCGGCAAGACGGTTTGGAAGCTGAATGGGTAGAGGCCTCACCCCCTCATCCATCGCTCGAAAATCGTCCATGCAGCTTTATAGGTGGGATGATTGGGATGCAACCCGATAATTTTCCGATCCACAGGCTGCGGCGCCACGGGATACTTCGTGTGGCTCTCCGGCCACTTGTGCTCGAACTTGGAGAGCTCTTCACCAAAGGCCTTTTCATCAAATTCCCTGCCCTCTTTCACGGCCTTTATGACCGCCTTGAAAAAGAGGTTCCAGCGTTTGGCATAGTAATCCTTCACCAAGCCGCCCCACATCCGGTTGGCGTAGTCGTTGAGCACTGGACCGCCCCAGACGGTGAGCAGCGTGCGCGCCTGCCGCTCGTAATAGTCCTTCTCCTTCTTCGTCGTGCCCCAGTCGCGGGCCGCCTCAATCCACGGGCCCAACATGAAGGCGGGATGGGTGTTGAGCAATGCATCGACATCCTCAAACAACTGGTTGGCAAGCTTCACCTGTCGTTCCATCTCCTTGATGTCGCGGTTTTTGTACGCCACCGTGAAATCGTTGCGGATGTCCATAAAATGGTTGCCCATCCACTGCGAGAAGAGGTTGACTAGGTCGTAATTGTAAGAGTCTTTATAAACTGTTCCGGCACTGAAGCCGCCATCGTTGTAAGAGAAATGCAGGATAAAGGCCATGCAAATTCTCTTCAACGTGTCGTTGTTGTACGAATAGTAGGGCTTTGTGTAGTAGGTGCCGTGCCCTTCCAACGAGGGACGCGCCACCAACTGTGTGCCAAGGCCGTAAAACGACCAGTCTTTGTAGATGCTGTCATTCAGCAACTGCCAGTTGTCTTTATAGAGTTGGTTGCCGGTGCGCAGATAGTTCCAATCGTCAATCCATTGATGCACATCGGGTTGGCTCTCCCAGGCGCGGTCGAAGAGGTACTCGTAGATTTGCGGACTCACGTCGAAAGACTCTAATGTGGAGCCGATGCCGGTCATGTTCGGGCCGGCCTCTTTTAGTGCGGCATCCAGCTTCTTTTCCAGCTCGTTGATGTTGCCCACCAGCATGGTGTTGCCGCCGAAGTTGCCGAGATAGCACCAGATGAACGGTTGTCCGTAGAAACCCTCGGTGGTGCGCCAAACCTCCGTCTTCTCGCAGAAGTAGTCGAGCAGCACGAGCTTGTCCTGTGGCACGGCGGTGAGGTATGCGCGGAGCCTTTCGGGAGTCCACGATTTACGCTTGTAGTAGAAGACCCAGGTCATCTGCAGCCAGCGGGCTTCAGGGTCGCTTTGTTGCAGCGAGGTGTAGATGTTGCGGGCCACGTTGGCAAGGTAGTCGGGTTCCCAGCTGGGCGGATCCATCTCGTTGAAGGGATCGACTCCGTAGATGTGGTCGGTGCCGAAGAGGGCGATCTCCTTCTCCATGAACGATTGCTGGATTTTGGCGAAAAGTGTGTCGGAGGAGTTGAGAAAGTGGGTGGGTTCGAAACCACACCAGGCACTCAGCTGCTGGATGTCGGCCTCGGGGTGCATCTCCGCGAAACGTTTGGGCACGTGTCCAGCGAAGGCGGGCAGCACCGGGGTCATGTTGAACTCCCGCTCGCGCTGCACGATCTGCCGTTGCAGCTCCTTCTGTCCCTCCAGCCACGACATCGGCAGCGGACCGCCAAAACCGTCCAAGTTGGCCATGCGGTGCCACGGGAGGTGCGCCGGTCCGGAGAAATAGCTGCGAATCTCCTCGTCGGTCATCCCGAACTCCTTCCATACCTCGTACCAGACGGCCTCCTGCCCGGTGATGGCGAGCGGCATGTTGATGCCGTTCAGCGCCATCCAGTCGATGAACCGCTCCCACTGCGGCCATTTCCAC
The DNA here is from genome assembly GCA_905235135.1 of uncultured Bacteroidales bacterium. Classification (GTDB taxonomy): domain Bacteria; phylum Bacteroidota; class Bacteroidia; order Bacteroidales; family WCHB1-69; genus F23-D06. The sequence continues at coordinate 22,923 of CAJOKR010000056.1, read as the reverse complement.
CACGGCATCGTGTAGCCGTAGGTGCAGTAGTTCAGGAAGAAGCGGTCTTTGACGAGAGCCTCCTTGCGGATGGTTTCAAGGGGGAGCTTGAACGCTTCCGGCAGCTCGATGGGCTCACACAGCAGCCAGGAAACGTGTACGCCTGCAATGTGCTTGAGGTAGTAATTCAAACCCACCGCCAGCGAGTTGTCGTTGTTGCCGGTGATCCGGATTTTATGTCTGTGACCGGATCTGTCAGAATCGACTTCAACGGTCTCTATCTGGAAGTAATCAACCGTATCGGACTGATACACAAAGACGAATTTGGTGTCTTGGTCGCCAAGGATACGGTGCGCCAGGCCGTCGATGGGGCGCTGTGCCGAAGTGGTTGTCATAAACAGGATGCAAGTGAATGCCAGTAACGTATTTTTTTTCATAGAGGAATTCTTTCAAAAGGAGGTGCAAACATACATAAATTACGAATACACAAGGGCAGCCCCGCAATTGCGAGACTGCCCCAACCAAATGCTCATTAATATAAAGGGTTACTTTTTCGCGATATTCTGTTCGTCGAAGTCGAACACCATCGATGCCGGGCAAAGTCCCGCCTCAAAGGAGAATTTCTTCTTGCCCTGATTGTCGAAGCAATAGACATCGCCATTGGCCGCGTATGTGCCCGCATCGGTGATATAGACATCGCCGTTCAGCGGGTTCACCTGAATATTATAGGGGGTTTGCAGCTGCGTGCCGTCCGTGATGAATTGATCCGTCACAATCTCTTCCGTCTCCAAATCCAACACCTTAACCCAAGAGGTCATAGTGGAGTAATTATAAGAATAGATATAGGCCCGATTCTGGTAAATGTCAAAATTATAGACTTCGATGTTAAGGTTTTTCACCACCTCATCGGTCTGACAATCAATCTTTTGGAAAGCATACGGGACATCACCATAGTTGCCGTTGGAAACCACATAGACATAACGGTCGTTGTAGGCTTTCACGCGGGTGGGGTTGATGACCACGGTGATGTTTTTCGTGACCGTGAAAGAGGCGGGATCAATGACGGAAACCGTGTTGTCGTATTTCATATCGTCGAGGCCGCCGGAGTTACAGACGTAAATCTTGCCGTTGCAGACGCAGATGCCATCGGGGTTGCGGCCGGTATGCACGGTGGCCTCAATCTCCAAACTGGCCGTATCAACCCGCACCACATCGCCGTCGAAGCAGGAAATGTACGCTTTACCGTCCAAAAAGGCGAGACGGCGCGGTTGTTTGCCGGTCATGTTGATCGTTTTTAGCGACTTCGCGGTGCGGAAGTCCATCACCTCCACAATATTGGAATTGTTGACCACGCAGTACAGCTTCGAGCCGTAACGTTGCAAATCGTTGCCCACATCGCCCAATCCGCGGTGGTTGACATCCAGGAAGATGTTTTCGATAAGCTCGCCCGTCGTGAAGTTGTAATACGACAGGGTGCTGTTGTTCATCTGGAAAAGCCCCTCGTTCAGGATGTACATCCCGCTGGCGTGGGCATCAGGTTGAGGTTGGGGTTCCGGCTCCGGCTCCGGGTGCTTGCAGGAAACGACGACCAGCGGCAGCAAAAGCAGCCATAAAATGTTAATTTTCAAAAAGTTCCATAAACGCATAATCCTCGGCATTTAGGGTTTGACAAATACTTCGGACAATATCGGAAATAAAATGCTTGGCAACAGCACTTTTGCCTCCGCCTACCTCCCGAAGCGATAACAACACGACGTGGCAGGTTTTCTGACTTGTTCCCGAAACGGCGTCTTCCCATCTTCCGACAGTGACATGTTGCCGTTCCCTTTTCGCGGAACTTACAGCAGCGGGTACTGTACAGGACTTGCACCTGTTTCCCTCTCAGGATGATAAAATCCTTCACCACATTGCGACGGCAAAAATACACTTTTTCTCGGATGATAAATAATGGTCAAACACAATAAATCCGCACGCTGCACGTTACCCATCCTGTAAACAAAATTCATTAACCTATGAAACTGATTAACAATATCTTATCCCTATTTTACCCGCGGTTATGCGCGGCCTGCGGCGACGCTTTACAACAAAACGAGTCGTGCATCTGCCTCAACTGTATGCTGCATCTTCCTGAAACCCAGTTCCATAAGGAGCATTTCAACCCGTTGCGACATATCTTCGACGGGCGCGTGCCGGTGGAGGAAGTTACCGCGCTGATGAGCTACAAAAAGGCCAACAAAACCCAGAAGATTCTCCACAATCTCAAGTATAAGGGACAGAAAGAGATCGGAGCGATTCTCGGTGAATATCTTGGTGGTCAGCTGCTTACGGAGGAACGCTATCAGGGCATCCAATACATCCTGCCTATCCCGCTGCACCCCAAGAAACTGCGCAAGAGGGGCTACAACCAAAGCGAATGGATCGCGATGGGACTTTCCAAAGGCATGGGCATCCCGTATCTGACGGATGTGCTGGTCCGTTCGCAGTTCACGGAGACGCAAACCCGGAAGGGGCGCTTCGCCCGGTGGCAGAACGTGAAGGAGGTTTTCGCGGTGCAACATCCTGAGAAGGTGGAACATACGCACGTGTTAGTCTGTGACGATGTCCTCACCACCGGTGCCACCACCGAGGCCGCCATTCGGAAACTGTTGGAGGTGGAAGGTGTACGGGTGAGCGTGGCGACGTTGGCGGCAACGACGTTGTAGACACCGCCACTCTCGCTGCGGTGACGTTGTGGAGACGCAAAATTTTGCGTCTCCACATATGGCAATTTCATCATGTTTGTGTATATTTGAAATTTATATACCTTTGCACCCTCAAACCTAATCATAAAAGAATGACCAAAGAAAAACAAAAATCCGTTGCTGCAGAGGCATTTGCCACCAAATGGAGTGGTATAGGATATGAGAAAGGCGACACTCAGAAGTTCTGGCTTGAACTGCTGCAGAAGGTGCTCGGCGTGAAGGACCCGTATTCCTTTGTGGAGTTCGAGGACAAGGTGATGGTGGATAGAACAAACTACATGGATGTCTATTTGCCCGCCACCCGGGTACTGATAGAACAGAAAGGCATTGACAAAAACCTTGGTGCACCTATTCCCCAAAGCGACGGATCACTGCTAACCCCCTTCCAGCAGGCAAAGAAGTACATCGTCGGACTACCCCTGTCACGTCACCCGCGCTGGGTGGTGACCTGCAACTTCGCCGAGTTCTGGGTTTACGATATGGAGCAGCCCAACGGAGAACCGCAAAAAATACGGTTAAGAGACCTTGGAAAGGAGTACTACCGTCTGCAATTCCTCGTCGACCAGAAGAGTGAGTATATCACCAAGGAGTTGCAGGTGTCGATGCAGGCTGGCGAGATAGTGGGCCGCATATACGACGCGCTGCTGGAACAGTACACTGTGAACAACTGCGAGACGCAGTTGCCTACCATGCTCCGCTGGCTCAACATTCTCTGCGTCCGCATCGTCTTCTGCCTGTACGCCGAAGATGCCGGCGTTTTCGCCCACGACCAGTTCCATGACTATTTGACCGACACCCCAGCGGAAGATATCCGCGAGGCGCTGCTCAAACTCTTCGAGACCCTTAACACCCCCATCGAAAAGCGCAGCCTCTACCTGAAACCCTCACTTGCCGCCTTCCCTTACACCAATGGCGGACTTTTCGCGGAAGAAATAGAGATTCCGCAATTCACTCCCGAATTGAAGGCCACCCTGTTACAGAAGGCCAGTCTTGATTTTGACTGGAGCGAGATTTCACCCACCATCTTCGGAGCCGTCTTCGAGAGCACATTGAACCCGGAGACCCGCCGTAGCGGAGGAATGCATTACACCAGCATTGAGAATATCCACAAGGTTATAGACCCGCTGTTTCTCAACGACTTGCGCTGCGAGTTGGACGAAATACTGGACGAGAAAGTGGAACGTGAACGCAAGAAAAAGCTCGATGCCTATCAGGACAAACTCTCCAAACTCACGTTCCTCGACCCCGCCTGCGGGAGCGGCAATTTCCTCACTGAGACATATCTGTCGTTAAGAAGGTTGGAGAACGAAGCCATTATCGCCCGCCATCACGGCCAGGCATTTCTCGGCATGGAGGAGGCCAATCCCATCAAGGTCAGCATCAACCAATTCTACGGCATTGAGATAAATGACTTCGCCGTCACCGTAGCCACCACCGCCCTCTGGATTTCCGAGGCCCAGATGCTCCGCGAGACCGAAAAGATTGTCCACCATGACATCGACTTCCTGCCCCTGAAGAGCTACGCGAACATCAAGGAGGGGAATGCTTTACATATGGAGTGGGCCACATTGGAGCACGTTCATTCCCAGAAGATGGTTTACGCTGAGAAACTCAATGTCTATCAAGTGGATGAGTTCGACAATCTTCCGCGAGTCGAAGACCCACAATTGTCCTACAATGGCGTTTACAAGGAGTTGAATGTGGTGGCGAAGGAGGTTGAACAAAAGTCGTTGCCTACCAATGTTTCCAACCCCATCACCTACGACTACATTTTGGGAAATCCGCCGTTTGTGGGCTATTCCCTTCAGAGCAAAGCCCAAAAGGAAGACACCCTTGCCACGTATGTTGACGAAAATGGGAAACCATACAAAACAGCTGGGAAAATCGATTATGTGGCCAACTGGTACTTCAAGGCGGCCCAATTCATACAAGGCAAGTCCACCAAATGTGCATTTGTCTCCACCAACAGCATCACCCAAGGTGAGCAGGTGGCGACCATCTGGAAGCCGTTGTTCGACCGTTTCGGAATCCATATCGATTTCGCATACCGCACGTTCCGCTGGGACAGCGAGTCGGACCTGAAAGCGCATGTGCATTGCGTGATTGTAGGTTTCTCTGTTGCGCCTAACGACAAGCCAAAGACCATCTATCTCTTCGATAAGCAAATCATCCAAGTCAACAATATCAACGCCTATCTTATTGAGGGAGACAATATTTGGGTTTTTAGTAGGAATAAACCCCTCTGTGATGTACCGCAAATGATTTCAGGGAATCGCCCAACAGACGGTGGGTATCTTTTATTGGATGAGAAGGATAAAGAAGAATTATTGAAAACCGACCCGTTGTCTGAAAAGTTCATCAAGCAATTCATGATGGGATATGAGTTCATCAATGGGGTAAAACGGTATTGCTTATGGCTCGTTGGTGTGCAGCCAGATGAACTGAGAAATATGCCAAGAGTGTATAAGCGAGTACAACATTGCAAGGAAGTCCGGTTGAACAGTCCCGATGAAGGAAGAAGGAAACTGGCCAACACTCCCACCTTGATGAGAGAGCAAATCAATCCGGAAAAGTACATTGCGATACCTAAAGTATCATCACAAAACCGAAAGTATATTCCAATGGGATACTTGGATCAATCTGTTATTGCGGGCGATAAGCTTTTCATGATTCCTGATTCCTCTCTTTATCATTTCGGCATTCTCATGTCCAATGTACACATGGAATGGATGAGGGCTACTTGCGGAAGACTTGGGGTGTCTTATAGTTATTCCATAAATATCGTTTATAACAACTTCCCGTGGCCGGATGTGGAGATGCAAAATTTCACGTCTCTACGGACGAGGATTGAGCAGACCGCGCAGGCTATCCTGGATGCCCGTGCGCTTTATCCCGACAGCAGTCTCGCCGACCTCTACGACGAACTGACGATGCCCATCGAACTCCGCAAGGCCCATCAGGATAACGACCGAGCGGTGATGCAGGCCTACGGTTTCGATCCTAAAGTATTTACCGACGACAAGGAAGCACTTATGGTTGCCGAATTATTCAAGTTGTATAAAAAATTGCAACCTCTACCGTTGGCGGCGACGACGTTGTAGAGACGCAAAATCACAGTCTCCACAGAACAAGGTCTTTGGCAAGGGTTTCCAAAGGGGTTGGGATGTATATGGCAAGTCCTAGGCAAGTAAAAGTGCTTGCTTCGACTTGCCAAGTACTTGGGTAGTACTTGCCAAATACTTGCCAAAGGCTGTGATATAGAGACGCAAAATTTTGCGTCTGCTCGTAAACCCCCACACTGCGGCTCCGCCTTGTGTGGGGTTAATTGCACTCCGTGCGTTTTGAGGCTGCTTAAGGAAGGTGTTTTTTTTATATTTTTGCCGTATGAAAAAGAAATGGATTATTGGAATTTTGATTTGCGCAACCGTTTGCGTATCAGTGTCTTGCGCGAGAAAGATCAACGGTGCTACACCGCATCGCCGCGACCGCAACTGCGGATGCGAGAACCTCTCCCCCACCCCGAACAATGCTCAAGATTCAACGTTCAACGTTCAAGGTTGTATTCACAATTCACTAATCACTGAACACAAATCACAGATCACAGTTCACTGATCACCAATCCATGTTCACTCACAAACCCATATGTATGAATAACACTTTCCTTGAGCAGCCTCGGAGAGGCAAGACGCGCGAAGCGCAAATAACCCCACATAAGGCGAAGCCGCAATGTGGGACGCGCGAAGCGCAAATAACCCCACATAAGGCGAAGCCGCAATGTGGGACGCGCGAAGCGCAAATAACCCCACATAAGGCGAAGCCGCAATGTGGGGCGCGCGAAGCGCAAATAACCCCACATAAGGCGAAGCCGCAATGTGGGACGCGCGAAGCGCAAATAACCCCATACAAGCGAAGCGCAGTGTGGGGCCACTTACTGCTCTTAATCGCCGCCCTCGTGTTCGCGGCATGTGGCAACCGACATGTCTCCGTGAAGATTTCGGGCGACATCCAAGATGGCGGCAACGCCAAGCTGTTGCTGGCGCTCGTCACGGCGGACGGGCTGAACTTTATCGATTCTACAAACTTGAAGAACGGGCATTTTGAGTTCAAGGTGTCCTCCGACAATGAGCTGATTAAGGAGCGCGAAGAGGCCCCGATGATGTTCCAGCTGTTCCTGTCGGACAACAACAGCCTGGCCACCATGGCCAAGAAGGGCGAGAAACTGAAAATCACCGCCGACGCGAAAGATCTGACCCAAACCTACCGCATCTCCGGCGGCGAAGAGGCCGTGCTGATGCAGCAGCTGGACAGCTCCCTGACCGTTTTTGTCACCGAGGCCAACAAACTGTACGAGGTCTATCAGAAAAACATCGAAAACGACTCGGTGCGCGGGGATATCGAAACCAAGTACATGAACCTGCTGTTCAAACACCGCGAGTACTTGGAGAAATTCATCGCCGACCATCCGAACAACATGGCCTCCTATATCGCCTTCTTCCAGAGCTATAACCGCCGGAATTTCTTCGACATCTATCAGGATTTGAACGTGCTGAAGAAAATTAACACCAATATGTCGAAGATTTACCCCGAGAGCGAATATGTGAAAACGATGATCCACATTGTGGAAATGGTGGAAACCCGACAATCCGACGAACAATCCACCCCGAAATAATTGTATTTTTGCCGCTTGTTTTCGAAAATCATAAACCCTATACAATGGAGAAAATTATCATTCTGGACTTCGGTTCCCAATACACGCAGCTCATTGCGCGGCGCATCCGCGAACTGAGCACCTATTGCGAAATCCTGCCTTACAACAAATTCCCGTTCGGCGACCCGGACATCAAAGGCGTCATCCTTTCGGGAAGCCCGTTCTCGGTGAACGACGCCAACGCCTTCAAGCCGGATTTGTGGGAGATTAGAGGCCATTACCCGCTGCTCGGCATCTGCTACGGTGCACAGTACTTGGCACAGCTCGGCGGCGGTGTGGTCGGTGCCAGCTCCACCCGCGAATATGGCCGCGCCCATCTCGCCTACGTGGAGGCCGACGATGTGCTGATGAAAGGAGTCCCGCAAGGGAGTCAGGTGTGGATGTCGCATGGCGATACCATTCTGCAACTTCCTGACAATTACCATATTATCGCCAGCAGCAAGGAGGTGAAGGTGGCCGCCTACCACATTCTGGAGGAACCTACTTGGGCCGTGCAATTCCACCCCGAGGTTTATCACTCCGACGGCACCACCATCCTGCGCAACTTCGTGCAGGCCATCTGCGGCTGCAAACAGGACTGGACCCCCGAATCGTTCATCGAAAGCACCGTGCGCGAACTCCGCAACGAGATTGGCAGCGACAATGTGGTGTTAGGTCTTTCCGGCGGTGTGGATTCTACGGTGGCGGCCGTGCTGCTCAACAAAGCCATCGGCCAGCAGTTGCACTGCATCTTCGTGGATAACGGGCTGTTGCGCAAGGACGAGTTTTCCTCCGTGCTGGAACAGTACAAAACCTTGGGTCTCAACATCAAAGGCGTGGATGCCTCCCAGCGTTTTTACGATGCCCTTCGCGGCGTGACCGACCCCGAGAAGAAGCGCAAGATTATCGGGGCAGGTTTCATTGACGTATTCGAGGAAGAAGCCCGTAAGTTGGAGAATATCAAGTGGTTGGCGCAAGGCACCATCTATCCCGACCGCATCGAATCGCTCTCCATCACCGGCATGGTCATCAAATCGCACCACAATGTGGGCGGTCTGCCGGAGAAGATGAACATGAAGATCATCGAGCCGCTGAAGCTGCTCTTCAAGGATGAGGTTCGCCGCATCGGTACTGCGCTTGGCGTTCCCGAAAGGCTCATCAAACGTCATCCGTTCCCGGGTCCCGGTCTGGGCGTGCGCATCTTGGGCGACATCACCCCCGAAAAAGTACGCATCCTGCAAGAGGCTGATGCCATCTTCATCAACGGATTGTGGGATAACGACTTATACGACAAAGTATGGCAAGCCGGCACTATCCTGCTGCCCATCCAATCGGTGGGCGTGATGGGTGACGAGCGCACCTACGAAAATGCCGTGGCTTTGCGTGCGGTGCTCTCCACCGACGGCATGACCGCCGACTGGGCGCATCTGCCTTACGAGTTCCTCGCCAAAGTCTCCAATGACATCATCAACAAGGTAAGGGGCGTCAACCGTGTGGTTTACGACATCAGCTCCAAACCGCCTGCAACGATTGAGTGGGAATAATCGTTCACTCCTAATACGATGGTTTTCAGCTCGCTAACCTTCCTGTTTCTGTTTCTTCCCATCGTGCTTTTCCTGCTGTCACTGTGCAGGAAAACGTCCTATCAGAACACGCTGCTGTTTTTATCCAGTCTGCTGTTCTACGCATGGGGAGGGGTTAGCTATACGCTGATTCTTCTCACTTCTATCGTTGTCAACTATCTGGTAGGCAATGCTATACAGAGAAGTACCCGTCATCGGAAAGGGTGGTTCACCTTGGGCATAATCCTCAACCTGTCGTCACTCGTTTTCTTCAAATACGCCAATTTTTTAGTTGATAACTTCAACATTCTCAGCGGGTTGTTCGGTATCTCCCCCATCACCCTGAAAAGTGTCCTCCTGCCTATTGGCATCTCCTTCTACACCTTCCAAGCCATCTCCTACCTGACGGACGTCTATCGCGGGCAAGTGCAGGCACAGACCAATTTCATCAAGTTGGGAACCTACATTGCCTTGTTCCCGCAACTGATTGCCGGTCCTATCATCCGTTATCATGATATCCATTCTCAGCTCAACCAACGGAGCTATACGTGGGAAAATCTGTATGAGGGCATCCAGCGATTTTGCTTCGGATTAGCCCGCAAAGTTCTTATTGCCAACCAATTGGCATTGATTGCCGACGACATTTTCGCACGCGCTCCCAATACGCTCACCTCCGCCACCACCTGGATTGGCGCCTTGGTTTACGCCTTGCAGATTTACTACGATTTCGCCGGTTACTCCGACATGGCCATCGGGCTGGGCCGGATGTTCGGATTCCGTTTCCCCGAAAACTTCAACTTCCCGTATATTGCGAGCTCCGTCCGCGAATTTTGGCGGCGGTGGCACATCACCCTGTCGGCCTGGTTCAAAGACTACCTCTACATCCCGCTCGGCGGCAACCGGAAAGGGAAGTTCCGCACCTACCTCAACCTCTACATCGTCTTCTTTCTCACGGGATTATGGCACGGGGCAAGCTGGACTTTTGTGATCTGGGGCCTGCTGCACGGCACTTTCATGGTGATTGAGCGCGTGGGTTTCGGAAAATTGCTGGAAAAGACGTTCAAACCGCTGAGAATCCTCTACACCCTGCTGGTCGTGGTCACCGCATGGGTGTTTTTCCGCGCCGACAGTCTGGACTATGCCGTCCGGTTTATAGGCCGGATGTTCTCCTTCCAACTCGGAGACGGGCTTTCCGCCTTCGTAACCTTCTACAACCAGCCACAATACTTTATAGTCGTGGCCATTGCCCTGCTCGGCAGCACTCCGCTGTTCGATTTCCTGAACAAAAAATGGAAAACGGCCATCCAAAACGGCAACAAAGGGTTGGAACATACCCGCTATGTGTGCGTGATATTAGGCATCGTCGCTGTCCTTTTCGTTTCATGCTGCTTCTTGGTGACCGGAGGCTATAACCCGTTCATCTATTTCCGGTTCTGATATGAGAAAGATCAACCCGTATATTGTCATCACCGTCATCCTGTTCGAATTGCTGCTCGCCGTGCCGGGCATCTTGCTGTTTGTCCTGCCGGATAACCAAGTGAACAGCGAAAACCGTACGATGGCGGAAATGCCCAAGCTCAAGCTCACCCAGTTGGACAAGTTTCCGCACAAGTTTGACAGATATGTGAACGACCATTTCCCTTTCAGAAGTACTTTTCTGCATTTTACCTTCTTATATTCCATAAAAAACAACATCTCCCCTACCCCTAATGTGGTTATTGGAAAAGATGATTTTCTGTTTTGTGGTGCTCAGGAGCGTGAGTTATATGAAGGAACGATAGATTTTTCGGAAGAGAGGATGTTGGAAATTGTGCAGGAACTGGCTGACAGACAGGAGCGTCTCCTTCGGGACAGCATCCGTTTTTATGTGGTGATTGCCCCCACGACCTACGAGATATATCCTGAGTATCTGCCGGATTATATGCTTCGAACAGAGGAGACCGCCACCGACCGTTTATGCCGGATGATGGCCGAAAAGGCTCCGCAGGTCACCTGTCTCTATCTGAAAGATAAGATGTTGAAACATAAGAAAGAAGGACGTTTATACCTCAAAAACGACAACCACTGGAACTATCTTGGTGCCGAATATGCCGCAGAGGACATCCTAAATTTGATGGCCGGAGATTTCCCGCAACTGCCCACAAAAATACGGCAGAAGTTCACCCTTGAACCGTATATCCGACATGAAGGCAATCTCCACGACATGCTTGCCGTGAATATGACCTTGAAACAGTTCGCCCAAGACACTCAATATCACGTGCATTATGTTGATTCCGCACTCTATGACGTTCACGAAGATTTCAACAGAAAGTATGAACCAATCCCTGGTTTCCCTTACCCATGGGATTATGAGCGGAGATTCACCACCAACCGTTCGCAACAACCGAAAATTGTGGTCATCCGCGACTCATTCGGCGGGTATTTAATCCCGTACCTGTCGCCTTGGTTCCGGGAATCGGTTTTCCTCTTTGACAATTGGGAATACAGGGCCAACGACACCATTATCCAACAGGAAAAACCCGATATTGTACTGCTGATGGTTTACGAACCACACCTCCGCAAGATTCGAGGGAAGTAGGTTCCATATCTGAAAATTGTGTATCTTTGCAATAAAATTATTATTCTAAAGTTATGATACTCATTAACATAGGAGACGAGCTGCTGTTAGGGCAGGTCGTGAATACCAACGCTGCCTTCATCGGGCAGCAGATGGCCTTGGCGGGCATCGAAATGACCGAATGCGTCACCATTGGCGATGACGAGAACGCCATCCGCAGCGCCATCGAGAACGGATTTGCCAAAACGAACCTGCTGATTGTCACTGGCGGACTCGGACCCACCCGTGACGACATCTCCAAAAAGGTGATCTGCCAGTACTTCGGTCGCGAATTAGTGATGGATGAACCCACCTTAGAGTGGGTGCGGGAGATTTTCGCCGCCCGCGGGATGGAGCTCACCGAGACCAACCGCCATCAAGCTGATGTGCCCGAAGGCTGCACCATCCTGAAGAACACCTTGGGCACCGCCCCCGGACTTTGGCTGGAACAAGACGGCAAGATTCTGGTCGCGCTGCCGGGCGTGCCGTTCGAGATGGAAAAGCTTATCCGTGAGGAGGTTCTGCCGAGATTGCAGGCCATCTTCCACCACGAACAGGCAGTGCTCTACAAAGTGCTGCAATGTACCGGCATCAGCGAGAGCAATCTCTCCGACCAGCTCACCGACTTCGAGGCGCAGCTTCCCGAAAACATCAAGTTAGCTTATTTGCCGAAGCCGGGCATCATCCGTCTGCGGCTGACGGCTACAGGAGCCAACAACGAAGAGCTGCAAACCTCGCTGGACCAGCAGTTTGAGAAGCTGAAAGCGGAAGTGGGTCCCTTGGCTTTCGCCGATGAGGATATCCCGATGGAAGCGGTCATCGGAAAACTGTTGCGCGGCAGCGGTCGCCGTATAGCCACTGCCGAGAGCTGTACGGGAGGCTTCATCGCTCACCTGATTACCTCTGTGCCAGGAAGTTCCGAATATTTCCAAGGAAGCGTGGTCTCCTACAGCAACCAGGTAAAGCGCGACATCCTCAACGTGCGTGAGGACAACCTCAAGAAACGCGGGGCGGTGAGCGAACCTGTGGTCAGCGATATGGCCCTCAACGTGATGGATCTTCTGGATGTGGATTATGCGGTGGCCACTTCCGGCATCGCAGGTCCTGACGGCGGTACGACCGAGAAGCCTGTGGGCACCGTCTGGATGGCCGTAGCCACCCCCACCCGACTGACCACCAAAGAGTTCCATTTCGGGAAGCATACCGGTCGGAAGCAGATTATAGAGCGGGCCGCCCATGCCGCCCTCAATATGCTGCGCATCGAGATTGAGAAAGACCTCCGCCGATGAACGCGCAAATTGCCCGTTTCAAGCAGTATCTGATGTATGAGAAAGGCCTCTCGCCCAAGAGTGTGGAGGCCTATCTGCATGATGTGCTGCTTTTGGCGGACTTTTTGGGTGAAGACAAGATTGAAACGGCCACCTTCGAGGACCTGCAGAAGTTTCTGAAACACCTTTACGAATCGGACTTCAACGCCCGGTCGCAGGCGCGGATTGTCTCCGGAATGCGGGCCTTCTATCGCTACCTCATCTACGCCCAGCAGCGCGAAGACGACCCCACAGAACTGTTGGATGCCCCCAAAATCGGGATGCATCTCCCTGACGTGCTGACCGTTGAGGAAATCCAGAACATTATGGAGGTCATCGACTTGAGTACACCAGAAGGCCATCGCAACCGCGCCATGGCGGAGGTGATGTACGGCTGTGGGCTACGGGTAAGTGAACTCGTGACTTTGCGCCTCTCCAACCTTTTCTTCGACGACGGATTCATCAAGGTAGTCGGCAAGGGTAATAAGGAACGGCTGATTCCCATCGGGGAGACAGCTATGAAGATGGTACACCTATACGTTGACGGCAAACGCAAAGAGCTGAAAATCAAAAAGGGCGAGGAGGATTACGTGTTTCTGAATAGAAGGGGGGCGCATCTCACCCGCGAGATGGTCTTCATGCTCGTGAAAAAGTGGGTGGCGGCGGCAGGCATCGACAAGACGGTAAGTCCGCACACCTTCCGGCACTCTTTCGCCACACACCTCATCGAAGGTGGTGCCGACCTGCGGGCCGTGCAAGAGATGCTCGGCCATGAAAGCATCACGACCACAGAGATTTACACGCACCTGGACCAGGACTACTTACGCACAAACATCGCGCTGTTCCATCCGAGGTATTAGTCGGCAGTTTGGGCAGGTGAATTGGGCGAATTGATACGAGTGGCGTCTTCTTTCTCTGTTGAGGTTTCGTGTTTTATTTTTTCCGACTGCTTCTTTACCGCGTGATATCCACCCATTTTCTTGCTCCCCTTGTACTTGATGAGCTCCTGCTTGCGGAGTTCGGCCAGGCAGTGCTCCACGGTGGTCGGGGAGAATTGGGTGTTTTCGGCAATTTCCTTGGTCTGGCTGCCCGCATGCTCCTTGATGTACTGAAGCACAGTGTCTGTCTTTTCCTGCGAAGGTTTGACGGGTTTCCGTCTCTTACGGTTTTGTTTGGGAGGTTTTATGGTCTCCTGCCCCTTGGAGGTGAGGAGGTAGAGGGCGATCTGTCCGGGAGCCTGGTCAAGGTACTTGGGCTCGATGGCGAAGGAGAGCGGTTCTTTCTGCCAAGGTAGCCGTTTCATAAGCACCTCGGTGCCGTTGCAGGAATGGATATATCGGTAAGGGATCAGCAACGTGTTGGAAATGCGTACAAACTCCTCTGGCCCAAACAATTGCTCAAGATACTTCATGGAGCCGTAGCGGGAGTAATATAGGTCGTCCTGCGTCACGTAGATGCGGGTGTAGTTTCCATCTTGTTGGCAGTAGTAGATGTTGTCCCTGGGAATGAGGCGCGCATTGTGGTCCTTGTCGGACACATCCAGCAGCCGGGCATCCTGATAGACAATCTGCACCTCCTGGTCCAGCGCTTTCTGTAGCTCTTGCCTTTCGCGGAAGATAAACGGGAAAGTGTTTAAGGCCACGTTTCGAATCGTTAAAAGTTTAAAATAATGGGAAAAAAAACGGAAAGCTCCGATTTCTCCAATTATCGCACCATTGTAATACATAATATGGTGATAAGCGATTGCAAAGTCCATTGCTGCGGCTATGATACAAAGGCTGACCAATACCACCCAATAAACCAGCGGGTGCTTTTTGTGGAGTTTCGGATAGAGAAGGAAATAGTTGGTATAGAGAGTAACCAGCAGAATCAGTCCCGCCAGCAGTTCCCGAGTCGTGCTACCTGCATACGGGCGGAGATAGGTGTTGCGGGCGGAAAACCAAAGCATGTAGGCGCAGAACAGGACGTTCAGCAGGACGATGATGATGGTGCGCGTTTGTTTTTTCATAACCGAAAGTGTTAAAATCCGGAGGCAAAGATACACATTATTTCCATTCAAAACCCTGTTTTCAACCCTTAAACCATCTCAATTTACCGCTTTATTCCGTCTCACATCCACAACCTGGCGGTTTTCGACAATATCTTGATTTTCAATACTATTTTCATCCGTTAATCCTCAAAATTCAACCTGTCCGTCATATTTTTGGCTGAGACGGAACATATTTTGGAAATGACGGAATATTTGTGGACGAAAAAATGGTAATTTTGCAGCGGAAAAGGAACTGCGGCATTCCTGCTGCAAACAAAAAATCTCGGCAAGGTGCAACCCTTTGCACTTTTTGCGTCATACTCATATAAATGAACGTTTACAAAAAATAGAATACAATGGAAAAAATGAACACTTTATTCAGAAAAGTTATGGCCATCGTTTTTTTATCGATGACTGTTATGCCCGTACTGGCACAAACCACATTGACATTCACGGGAAAGGATGCCAATGGACAGCCGGTGCAACTCGATAGCGTGCGGGTAAGCAATCTTAGCCGTGGATGGACAGAGGTGCTTTACGCTTCCGATCTTACGTTGACGATGACCAATTCAGGGGTTGAACAACATGATTTACAGCCCGTTTTGTCTCAAAATGTACCCAATCCTTTCAATGGAATCACAGATTTTTCGGTGCAGTTGAAGAAATCGGGGATGGTCAACATTGCAATATTCACCTTGAAAGGCGAAAAAGTGGCACACCTCAGCCAAAATCTGGGGGCCGGATGCCATACGTACCGGATTCAGCTTTCCAAACCGCAAACTTATTTGTTGAATGTGCAGATAGGGAAGGAGAGCAGCTCAATTAAGATGGTAAACACAGGAAATGCTGGCGTTGACCGGATTCATTATGTAGGAAACAGGGATTGGGAGACAGGCTTGTTGAAATCCGGGAGAGGCAGTACGGATGAGCTGTTTGTTTTGGGGGATACCTTATCGTTCATAGGCTTTTCCACGATTGCAGGTGCAGTCTGCACCAGTATGACGGTCACAAAGCAGATACTCTCCTCGCAGACCATCGAACTTCAGTTCACCGAAGCGGATGTTTTCGTTTGTGGAACCTCCCTTGTGTTCGACTATGACGGCAATGTGTATAATACCGTTCAGATGGGCACGCAATGTTGGATGCGCGAAAACATGAAGACCACCCATTTTGCCGACGGCACTGAAATTCCGGCGCCATACGCCTGGCCTTACGAATACACGCCCGCTCGCTTCGAAAACATGGATCCCGACATCTTTGGCTATTTGTACAACATGGCTGCTGCAAAACACTTTGCCGACAAGGAGGACTCTGTTATGGTTCAAGGGGTGTGCCCTAATGGGTGGCATCTCCCCAATGAATCGGAATGGGACATGATGCTGAACTATGTGAGTAGCAACAGCCAATATCATTGCAATGGTAATGCCGCAAACACGGCCAAAGCTTTGGGAGCCACCCAATATTGGATGTCAGCGAGCGAGCAATGTGCCGTCGGTCATGATCTCGCCACCAATAATCTTACCGGATTCACCATCCTTCCGAGCGGAGAGATTGAACTGCATAACGGCCAGTGCACAAATTTCTGGACGGCTTCCTACGCCGGTCTCACCCCTAACGGAGCTTATTACAAGGCTCACACGCTTGAGCTGATGTATTTCCAAAGCTCTCTTGAACACGGAACAGAATCGCATAATGATATGCTGAGCGTTCGGTGTCTGCGCAATTATTAGATAATCATCCATTATTAAAACCCAAAACAATGAAAAAAGTAATTATCATTCTGGCAGTGGCATTGGCCACCGTAACCGTATTGACTTCCTGCTCCGACAAGAAAGTAACAAAAGACACGTTTGTCGGGAAATGGGAATGCACAAGTTTCCAGCACCAAGCTGTAAATAGCGATGAGTGGGTAGAGGAGCTGTCTGCGGACGATCCTGTACAAACTTATATCTTTTCCGCGGACGGTACCTATCAGGATATTTGGTATGGTGTTACGGAGACCCTTAACTGGGATTATGACGAATCCACCGGCCTGCTAAATTTCGACCATCAGGTTTGGACGGTGGAATCCTACAAGAAAAAGGAACTCGTGTTGTATTCCGACACGTGGGCACAGTCTTTCGGGCAGAAACACCGCATGACGTTGAAGAGGGTCAAATAGTGTCTTTTTGGCGTTCATGTGCGGTTTCCCCGCCGCGTGCAGGATGCACGCCATCTCAGTAACCCCACATAAGGCGACAGCCGCAGTGTGGGGCTTGGGGATCACCCGCGAATACTATCGTGCCAGAGGCACGCCACTATATGTGTAACAGTGGATGTGGTCCATCGATAGTGATAGTAGTGTGTCTCCGACACACAGCCTCGCGCACCCGCCGCATACCCCACACGGCACTCACTCCGTTCGTTTCGTGTGGGGTTATTGAGATTTCGTGCCGCTGGCACGAGGCCGTGAATCGTAAAAGTCTCGTTTGTTCCGAAAAACAAGCCATTATCGAATAACAAACCCAATACAACATGAAAAAACTCATCACAATAGCATTATCACTGCTGCTCCTTCCGTTCCTCGCACAGAGCCAGCCCCTACCCAACACCCTCACCCCTGACCAAAAAGCTTACGAACTTTCCCTAATCTGGCGGGAAATGGCGTACAACTTCGACAATATGGACCACTGCGCCAAAGTAGATGCAGACAGCCTGTACCGGGCGTTTGTGCCGGTGGTGCGGGCCACGGAGGACGATTACGCGTACAGCAAGGCCATTATGCGGTACCTGGCCAGCTTCCAAAACAGCCACACCTACGTGGTGGATGCGCCGTGGTTGGTTGCGCCCCTCGCGCAGCCGTACATCCGCACGGAATACAGGGACGGCAAGCTGTTTCTGACGAACTTCGCCTCGAAATACGCAGACAGGATGCGCGTCGGGGACGAGGTTGTCAGCATCAACGGGGTGGACGCGGTGACCTACATGCGCGAGAACATGCTTCCCTACGTACCGGCCACCAACGACGACCACCGCCTGCAGATTGCCATGTCCTTCATGGGCCTTTGGACCCTTTTTCCATATGGGACGATGTTCGACCTGACACTGAAGGGCGACACCCTCTACCAACTGTCGCTGCCAGCGGAAAAGTTGGTGGATGACCCGTCAAACGACTGGTACGTAAACGATTATGAGCGGAACAAGGAGAATATCTGCTATATCGATCATGCATCGGGAACGGGCTACCTGCGGCTCACGGACTGCTTTGAAACGGGAAAACAGTTCTTTCTGCAGCATAAGGACAGCCTTGCCAAATGTCAGCGCATCATTCTTGATTTGACGCACAACGTTGGCGGTCAGTCGTTTAACACGGACGATGTAGTTGGTTTCCTGGCCAAGGTGGATTCGTTCTCGTCGGAGACCATCCTTTCCAAGATGAATATCGCCTACATGAAGGCGCAGGGTTCGTACCGCTGCGGGGAGAATGCCGATCCTGACGATATCGTGTGCCAGATGAAAAACGGCACCTATTTCTATACGATTCCGTCCACAAGGTACCCCAACCCTTATTATCCGGACAATTTCAAGGGGAAAGTGATGGTGATTCAAGGCAACAACACCGCTTCCGCAGCCGAATGGTTAGTATCGAGGCTGCATCAGGACAAAAGCATCGTTTTCTATGGGGAGAAGACCTCCGGCGCCACGGGCAACCCCTACCAGCTCAATCTACCGTCGGGGATGATTGTCCGTTTCAACACCTGGCGCACCTTCAGTCCCGAAGGCACAGAGACCTCCTACGGTTTCGTCTCCGACATCCCGATGGATTTCTCGGACTGCTACAAGGCGACCACCGCAGAGAAGCTGTTTCGGAGGGTTGTGGCGAAGATGGACTGAGTAGGTGTGGGTTACGCGAGGCTGTGTGTCGGAGACACACTACTATTAATAAGGGTTAAGTAAGAGCGTTGTATTTCTCGTGGGAAAACCGAAAAAACAAGAATTATATGAAAAAGCTTATTAGTATTACGTTTGTACTGATAATAGGAACGATGGCGCACGCCCACAATGACACCATCAGGAAAAGACCTTTTTCGGATAAGACGGTCCACTCATTCACAATACAGTACAACAACATCATTCGACCCAAAGGGCATTTTGACTATCATTGTGATCCGTCGTTAGGTTGGGCACCGCTGATTTCATACGGGAATGAATTATCCTTAGGCTATCAATTCACAACGAAATCGGGTTTTGGAGGGAGTGCAGAATTAATGAGCGGTATTTTTGGATTACGATTTCTTGAACCCAAGCCATAATTTTGTTTTTGGTCTCAACTTCAATGTGGATTTCACCAAACGGATGAGTTTTGTCTATAGTACGATTCAATCATTCCCTGCCAAATACCAGTCGTCAGGAAGAATGTTGCTCAATATGACGACTATCGGCCTCAATATTGGCTATCAGTTCATGGCAGGGAAGAAACAAGCGATAAATTGACCAGAAGTGTTCACCTCTTTTTGTGTTCAACAGGCCCTTCTTCCCCTTACCCGAAGAGCATTTCAACGCGGCAGCCGAGGGCGCGGGCGAGGGCGAACACGGTGCGGGCCTCGGCGCGGCGAATGTCCTGGTCGCCTTGCTCGTAAGCTTGTATCATCCGGAGAGTTACGCCACTCAGCTCTGAAAGCTCCTGCTGCGTGAGATGCGCCTCCTTGCGGAGCGTTTTGAGGCTGCAGGGACGCTTTCCCGTCTGTTCTCGGATGATGGCATCGGCAGTTTGGGCGAACTTGGTGAGATCCGCCTCGTGGTGGGTCGGATAGAGGGATATGACGATTTCGATGCTCAGTCCGTCCCGTTGCAGTTGCTCGAACGAGCGGGCCGAAAACCATTGGTAGAAGGCCAGTGCCCATCCCGCCCAGTATTCAGGGGTGTCCCCGTCGCAGATATAGACCGCTTCCACCCTGCTTTTGCCGGTGGTTCTCCTCGTCACCTCGTTGGCCAGTTCCACCCCGGACATCCCTGCAATGTATCGGACGTTACCAATCGCCACCTGCTCGGATATTCCGCTGGTGAGAAACAGATTGTAGAACCACCCAATGTCATGGTGGCATTCCCGGACGGCATAGTCCAGCATGGCCCCCATGTTGCGCATGGCGTCTTCGAGATACAGTTCGTTATAGGCGCGGGTCATCATTGTTCCATTTTTGTCTTAAAATATCAATCATATAAACGGCATCCGCCGCTTTTTCGGCACTTTTTTCCTTTTTGTAATCTTCCCGTGCTTGTCTGTCCCGTGCCTGCCGTTTCAGGAAATAGACATTCCCGTCGGCAGGGATGAAACCTTCGAAATGCAAGGTTTCAAAGGACTTGGCACTTTTGAGCACCACCTGCTCCCCCAAGAGCCCCAAATGCATTGCCCGTCGCAACTGCTCCAACGAGATAGTGTTGTTCAGGAATGCGCTCGCAAAGGAGAAATAGGAATCGTCGGCACGATATCCGATGATGAGGTCGTAATCTTTATATGCTGGAAGGAAGTTATCCAACAAATAGTTACGTGCTTCCGTGGGAAGCCCCGAAGAGGTGAAAAAGGTTCTGTTTTCCAGCAGGATGGCAAGCCAGTTCAAAATGTGATAAGGTTTCTCATTCAGATGCAAAGTCTCCAGACCTTGTGTCTCCAAAGAATACTTGTTCGCAAAACCGCCCCGCAGTTCCGCGCAGGCCCACTCCTTGGCCAATTCCAAATCCTTCGTGCAGTAAAACCCTAATCCATAGTCATTTTTGGGGTTCCCTGCACCGAAAACAGGTTCTTCTATCACCTTCGCCGATCCGTGAAACAATGTCATCTTTTCCATATATGTATCGTTATAACGAGAGTTTGCAAAAATACATTTTTTTTCGTTCGGTAGGTTTATTATTGTGATGGCGGTAAAATGTACTATGCCCACCTTTAATCCAAAAACAACAATATTTATTGTCCATAAACAATAAAAATCATATTTTTTCATTTTTGTTGTCTATGGACAATAAAATCCAAAAATATCATTGTTTCCTTAAATTCCCTCTCAAAACCCCGCTTTATTCCGTCTCACATCCATAACCTGGCGGTTTTCGACAACATCTTGATTTTCAACGCTGTTTTTATCCGTTAAGCCTCAAATAATACCCCACTCGTCATATTTTTGGTTGAGACGGAACATATTTTAGGGATGACGGAATATTTATGGGCGAAAGAATGGTATTTTTGCAGCGGAAAATAACGTTTAACAAGTATCTTAATACAATGGAAAAAAAATCAATTTTGATGTTGGGCATAGTGCTCTTCCTGTCCTTGACGGGCTGTAAGAAAAGTTACACCATCATGGTGAAATCCAACAACACGGAATGGGGATCTGTAACAGGATCTGGCAGTTATAAGGATGGCGAAACGGTCACGATCACAGCTGTACCTGCGGAAGGCCACTCTTTTATCCGCTGGAACGACGGCGATGCCACCAATCCGCGCAAGATTGTGGTGTGCGGCGATGCCGAGTACGTCGCGATGTTCAGCGACAAGGCAGGCACCATTGTGCACAATGCAGTAATAGATTACGACGGCAACAGTTATGACGCAATATGGATTGGTAGCCAACTGTGGATGAGAGAGAACCTGCGTACAACGCACTATGCCGATGGCACGGAAATTCCCGCTGACTATCTTAACTCGAGTTTGACCGATCCATACTATTATAGCTACTCCGACCTTTATCATCCGCTGGAAAAGCTGGGCCACTACTACAATTGGCCGGCGGCGATGCATGGAGAGGCTTCCAGCAGTGCCAGCCCAAGCGGCGTGCAGGGTGTCTGTCCGTCGGGTTGGCATTTGCCAAGCGATGCGGAGTGGACAACGATGGAGCAAACGCAGACCGCGATGGATGTGTCTGATTTCGATTGGCGCGGCGACCATGCGGGCAAGCTGGCAGGCGAAGGTTGGGACGCTTCCTCTAAGGTGGGGGCACCTGGCAATGAGTCAGATCCCAACCACAACGCTTCGGGTTTTTCCGCCTTTCCTGCAGGTTTTGTTGACAACGGTTACGGTTCTCCTACGCCTCATTATATGGGACAATTCGCTCACTTTTGGAGTGCAACGCGGGATAATATTTACAATTCCGCATGGTGTCGCGACCTGTATCTCAACGAAGCGCGTGTAAACAGAGACCTCAGCAGTATGAAATCCGGATTTTCGGTCCGCTGTGTCCGCGATTGAATAGTAGTGTGTCTTCGACACACAGCTTTTCGCACCCGCTGCCATACCCCACACGGCACTCACTCCGTTCGTTTCGTGTGGGGTTATTGAGATTTCGTGCCGCTGGCACGAGGTCGTGAATCGTAAAAGTCTCGTTTGTTCCGAAGAATAAAATGTGTATCTTCGCCGCATCAATTAAACATCACAGAATTATGAAGAATATAAGCCATATCGTCATCTTGTGTTTTGCCACCGCAATACTGCTGGCCGGCTGTGGGGTACTGTACGATTTCAAACCCATAAAGCAGTTTGACCAAAAAGATTATGATCAAATGATTACTTCTGTCTTGGACCGGAATTTCAAAATCAACCCTATAGTCAGTGATTACGAACAGTTTGACGCTTATCGGACGTGTATTCAAGATAGTTTATGGCAACATCAGACTGCCGTCCAGCCTGTTCAAATCCTCTATTTCAAAAAAGACTCTCTCCTCTCCTATCATATCAATTGCACGGCAAAGGGCGGACTCTCCAACCTGAACTGGAATACGGATCAACGGTTTGAAACGTTCCCGCCAGTGTCAGCCGTCACCATCACCCTGCAAATGCAGAATCTGTCAAAAATCAGAGACATTTACGGAATCCATGACGATTCCGAGTACCTGATTGTGGTGTTTTGGACCAATATGCTTCCAAAAATCTCAAAATCGGCCATCGAGACGGTCAAAACCAATTTGCGCGAAAACGAGGTCGTCAACAAAACGAGCATTGTTTTGATCAACACGGACAAGTTTTATGTAACACCGTAATGAACCCCACTGCAAAAC
>CAJOKR010000055.1 GCA_905235135.1 uncultured Bacteroidales bacterium | reverse complement strand
GTGCTGGTTTGGTGTGTCTTTTTCTCCGAAAAAACGCCACCAAAACGGCACTTGTTGTACATTTTTTTGCGAGACTGGGAAGACTGCCATTCCGCGCAGTCTTTATTTACTGGGCGTGGCTAGTTTTGGTGCGGTTGCCGTGAGGTTTAAGGGGGTAAATGACATGTCGTTATCCTTAAACCATAAACCTTAAACATTAAACCATAACATATTGATAATCAGCATTGTTAATAACCCTGTTTATAACTATTTCGGGGCGACTGAAAACCCAAAAAAGGAAAATGTACTTTTGCATCGGGTTCAGGTTCTGAACAGAATAATAGGGAACGCTGTGAGAATCAGCGGCTATGCCCGTAGCTGTAAGCTCCGGTTTGCGCCTCCTCCAGAATGTCACTGACTTTTTTCGGGGTCGGGAAGGCGGAAGAGGCGGGAGCGAGCCAGAAGACCTGCCTGGATCCGTGAATCGTGGCTTTCGGGATTAAGAGCAAACGAGAAAAGCAGAACTGAGCGATTTCTCCCACGAGCTGTTTTTATTAAAACCAAAACCTTAACCAGTCTATGGACCAATTGTACATCATCAAACGTAACGGTAAACGTGAACCCTTCTCGGCCGAGAAAATCAAAAACGCCATCGCCAAAGCGTTCCTCTCCGTGAACAGCTTCGCGACCCAGGAGGTGCTCATCAACGTCATGAGCCGCCTCAAAATCCACGACGGCATCTCCGTGGAGGAAATCCAAAACCAAGTGGAGGTCTCCCTCATGGCCGAGCGCTACTACGAGGTCGCCAAGGCCTACATCCTCTACCGCCAACGCCATTACGAGGACCGCGAAGTGAAGGAGAAACTCGACTTCCTCATCAACTACTGCAACGCCTCCAACGCCGCCACCGGCTCCAAATACGACGCCAACGCCAACGTGGAGAAGAAGAATATCGCCACCCTCATCGGAGAACTGCCCAAGTCGAACTTCATCCGCCTCAACCGCAGGATGCTGTGCGACAGAATCAAAGACCTTTACGGCAAGGAATTGTCCGACAAATACTTATACCTCCTCAATCATCACTTTATCTACAAGAACGACGAGACCAGCATCGCCAACTACTGCGCCTCCATCACCATGTACCCGTGGCTGCTGGACGGCACCCGCAGCATCGGCGGCAACGCCTCCGCACCCACGAACCTCAAGTCCTACTGCGGCGGCTTCATCAACATGGTCTTCATGGTCTCCAGCATGCTCAGCGGCGCCTGCGCCACCCCCGAGTTCCTGATGTACATGGACTACTTCATCCGCAAGGAATACGGCGACAACTACTACCAGGAGAGCGACAAAATCGTGGATCTCTCGCTCAAGCAGCGCAGCATCGACAAGGTGATCACCGACTGCTTCCAGCAGGTGGTCTATTCCATCAACCAGCCCACCGGCGCGCGCAACTTCCAATCGGTGTTCTGGAACGTGGCCTACTACGACCGCTACTACTTCGAGAGCCTCTTCGGCGAGTTCCGCTTCCCCGACGGCACCCGTCCCATCTGGGAGTCCCTCAGCTGGCTGCAGAAACGGTTCATGCGCTGGTTCAACGAAGAACGCCTTCGTGCCGTGCTCACCTTCCCGGTCGAGACCATGGCCCTGCTCAGCAAGGACGGCGACATCATCGACACCGAATATGCCGATTTCACCGCGGAAATGTACGCCGCCGGCCACTCCTTCTTCACCTACGTGAGCGACAACGCCGACTCCCTGAGCAGCTGCTGCCGTCTCCGCAACGAGATTCAGGACAACGGCTTCAGCTACACCCTCGGTGCGGGCGGTGTCTCCACCGGCTCCAAGAGCGTGCTCACCATCAACATCAACCGCTGCATCCAGTACGAATGCCGCAACAACATCCCGCAATTCCAGTTCATCGGTGAGGTCATCGACCTGATGCACAAGGTGCAGATTGCCTACAACGAGAACCTCAAATACCTGCAGAGCAAGGGAATGCTGCCCTTGTTCGACGCCGGCTACATCGCCATCAACCGCCAGTACCTCACCATCGGCGTGAACGGGTTGGTGGAGGCCGCCGAATTCCTCAACATCCCCATCGACGACAACCCGCTGTACCAGAAGTTCGTGGAAGACATCCTCGGTTTGGTGGAGAAATACAACCACCAGTACCGCAGCAAGGAGTTGCTCTTCAACTGCGAGATGATCCCCGCCGAGAACGTGGGCGTGAAGCACGCCAAGTGGGACCGCGAGGACGGCTACCGCGTGCCCCGCGACTGCTACAACAGCTATTTCTACCGCGTGGAGGACGACTCGCTGAACCTGATCGACAAGTTCCGGCTGCATGGTGCCCGCTACATTGCGCACCTCACCGGCGGCTCCGCACTGCACGCCAACCTGGAGGAGCACCTCTCGCAGGCACAGTACCGCCAGCTGCTCCGCGTGGCCGCGCAGGAGGGCTGTAACTACTTCACCTTCAACATCCCCAACACCGTCTGCAACGACTGCGGCCACATCGACAAGCGCTACCTCCACGAGTGTCCCGAATGCCACAGCACCAACCTCGATTACCTCACCCGCGTCATCGGCTACATGAAACGCGTCAGCAGCTTCTCCCAAGCCCGCCAAGAAGAGGCCTCCCGCCGCCATTACGAAAAAGCCTCGGTGAATTGTTAGATGTAAACCGTAGAGACGCATAGCTATTTTTGAATTAATTCCTTGAGCAGTCCCGGAGGGACAAAACGCACGAAGTGCAAGTAACCCCACATAAGGCGAAGCCGCAATGTGGGGGCCTCACAGGAGGAACAACATCTTAATAACCCCACACAAGGTGATAGCCGTAGTGTGGGGTCTTTACAAACAAACAGAATAACCGTGTTAAAATATTACAATTACGACATCGTCTTTCAGGAGATTCCCGATGAGGTGACCCTCGCGGTAAACATCACCAATTGCCCGCACCGGTGTGTGGGGTGCCATAGTCCGCACCTGCGCCACAACATTGGGGAGCCGCTGGATGAGAAGACGTTGGACGGGTTGTTGGACAAATACGGGCGGCAGATCACCTGCGTCTGCTTCATGGGCGGCGACAAACAGCCCAAGGAGGTCGCGCTGCTCGCACGACACCTGCGCAAGGATACGAAACTGAAGGTGGCGTGGTATTCCGGCAATGACATCATGCCGCACTATGCCAGCCTTTTCGACTACGTGAAGATTGGGGGCTACCACGAGGAGCTCGGCGGCCTCAACTCCCGCACCACCAACCAGAAGCTCTTCCGCGTGACCAACGGCACCACCGAAGACATCACCGCACGCTTCTGGAAATAAAAAACCGCCATTTCTGGCGGTATTTTTTTTCTGCTGCAGTAGGAGCACCGCCATTCTTGGCGGTTTTTTATTTCTGCGGTAGGAATGCCGCAGCTACTACGGAACTTGCACCGTTACGTTTGCTTTTTGCACGCAGTGTACCCCGTTGTAAGAGAAGTCCGCGACACCCGTGTAGGTTGTGGTGGATGTGGGGTTGACCGTGGTGACGCCAGAATCGCTGGAAGAGGCGGTGCTGAAAAACACAGTGCCGTTTCGCTCCCAACGGTACTGGAAGTCCGCATTGCCCGGATCCATGCCGAGGTTGTTTGTAATAAGACTGCTGAACGAGTTCCAGAAATTGTCACAAGCACGCAAATTGACAAGCAGATACATCCACGTCTCCATGGGCTTGGTAGTGGAACAGTCGTCCGAATAGGGGAAACCGCAGTTGTTGGTGAACGAAACTATTGAGGTACAGGGAACACCGTTACTTGTATGCTGATCCCAAGTTCCCACATTCATGGTGGCCAAAGCAGTGAGAGTAACCGACCCACCAGCCGCCGCATGTTCCGGATTGGCCGAAACCGTAAGATTCGGCGCCCACATCTCGAAAGAGTGTTGCTCACCGAGCACTATCTGCTGATCACAGCCGTTCATAATAAGGTATGGACGATAGTAAGTAATCCCGCCGCAGGAATCCATACCCACGGTATAAGTCAGCGTGTCGCCCGTACTGCTACCGATTGTTCCCACTACGGCCATCTCGGCATTATACTCCGTAATCGGACTACGGGAAAGCAGATACCCAGCCTGCGCCACCTGGTTCATGGCAAAGGTTCCATCCCCCACAATCTTGGCCGAAAGAACCACCCCCTCGTTGGAGAAGAGGTTAATCTTACCCGTCCCGTCACTATTGCTCACCGCTGTGAAACTCGGCAAGTCTATGTAAGGGATACAGACAATATCTGATGCAGGACCGTTTCCTAAAGACGAACAGGGAGGATTACTCAAATAAACTTGAGGCCTGAACTTCATGTATTGAGAGGAATAGGCAGCTAAACTACTGGCCGGTATCGTACAGGTAAACAAACCCGCGTCACTAATTACAACATTCGTCGAGTAATTGAATTTCAAAGCACCATTAGCGTCAGACACCCTAACCCTATGGTTGCCCTGGGGATTAATCAAGCTGGGGGAAAAATTCACCATTTGATGCGTTACCATCACACTACCATCAGCGTTAACCACCGCATTGGTGGTTGCGGAGTATGAAGGACAGACAAGGGGTATAACCAAATATCCTGATGGGCCATCAATCGTAATATACGTGTTGGATGCTGAATTGCAGTATGCATCAAGGTTGATATGCGGTACAAAATCATAACGTGCACCGGGAATCACCTGAACGGATGGAATCGTGCAAGTCATCATCTGGGTCTGTGCATCATACACTGCATCAAGGTAGCTCGCCTCGCTGCCCGGCTGATCCGTACCCGTTGTATTCACATAAATCGTATAGTAAAGGCTGTCCTGCCCCATCACTCCCGTGTGGTGAATCAATGCGGAATTGTAATATTGTACGGGGGTTGTAACCGAGATGTTCCCATCGTAATCCTTCGTCGGAGTCGTAACGGCAAACTCGGAAAAAGAAGGACACTCGGCAAGGGCGGTCAATGTCACCACCGTGCCAGACACTGTAGCGTTTTGGCATCCCTGGCTATTTGCATTCACCTCCATCGTCACATCCACTGTCGCCACAATATCCGTAGTGGAGAGTCCTAACTGTTGCAAAAGACTCAACGCAAGCACCTTATATGCAGCCCCGTGCGCTGCATTCCAGCCGTCGGCCTCCCATTGCAAGGTGGTGGAACTGCCGACACGGGTAACGCTGAACACCACCCGATGAATCATACTGGAGGTGTAATGCTCAATCTCTGCAAAGAGGGTATCCGCCCGAAGATTGGGATTCGACGCCTGGTTGGAGGTCAGATAGACATCGCCCAACGTAGGACAACTGGCAAACGAGCGGCTAATGGCAGGCCCCGTAATTGTGACGTAGTTATTCATGCTAAGTCCACACTTTACCTCCACCACGGGGTAGAGGGTGATATGGTCTGGTTCGACCACGGGAAGTTCTGGGTGGTGGAAATCCAAGCAGAAGCCATCTCCAAGGAGGAAGAAGAATAGGTCGCCGAAACCGAGCTGGAGTCCGCACCCGTTTTCACCACAAAGTGTGGCTGCTGGTAATCGAAACCGCCATTCAAGTCGATGTGGGAGAGCATCCGATAGGCATTATTGGAAAGGGCATCCTCAGTGCCATAGAAAGCGGGACAGGCCATCGGGATGGTGAGCGTAACGCTTGTGCTGGTAATCGTGACATAGCCGTTATCCACCAAATCCACGCCGCAACGAGCCTCCACGCTGGCCGTGGCCTGCAAGACCGTCTGCTGGGTAGGCAGGGCTGTCATGGGTGTGGCTATATAATGTAACGAAGGGTCCACATACCAAGCCGAACCGCCAGCATATTGACCGGTGGTCGCGGTGATGTCAAACTGAGGGTTCTGTATTTCCAAGGCAGTCAAGTCGATATACGCCCTCAGCTGGTACTGCTGACCATCGGTAAAAACCACTACGGAGTCAAAGGCGGTGCAGGTAGGCAGAATCTCAAACGACATGGGCTGGCCGGTGGAAGGACAGCTCGAATAGGCGGGATCCACGGTGGGAATAGCGGTATAGCTACCCACCGTCAAACCGTAGGTGGTGGTCATCGCGGAAACCCCGACCATAGCCGTAATAGCGTTGCCTATGATATTACCTGGAATCGTGGCCACGATATTCCCATCCGCATTTTGGATGATAAAACGTTGATTGCTGATGGCGTTTGCACTACCCGAGAAGTTCGCTCTAAAAGAATAGTTTCCATTGTTTTGCCGCTGATAGCTACTTGTCCCGAAGACAAAGAGGCATTCCGCCGGCACCGTGTAGGTCACCGTCTCTGAGACAACCCCGTCAGAAGAGGTAGGATCTTGGGCATCGGCCGCGTGGCAGCCGGTCAGCACGGCGGTGGTATGGAGGGTACGGTCGCGAAGGTCCAATCCCGACATCGCATTATCCCCATTCACCGAAACAGAGCCCGTCAACGTCGTGTGGTTCGAATTGAAGGTCCCCGTAACCAAGAAACTTCCATTCACGCCGTCAATCGTCACCGTAAAATGGCCTTGCACGCCGTCAAACGACGTACCACCCGTAATCGGGACGCTGAATTGAACCTTCTTCGTACTCTCGTTCAACGCCACGGTAGGCGTACCGAGCGCCGGACACACGGGTGTTTCGCCCCGCAGGGAATCAAGTGTGCTGGGAACTTCGCAAACCACCACAGGATTATCGGGAGTCTGCGCATAAAGCCCCATACCGAACAGGGCCACAACCACGAGCGTGAAAATTTTCTTCATAACGGAATGTTTTTGGAAACTTGAGACTTGGGACCTGAATCCTGAATCTTGAATCTTGAATCCTGAATCCTTAAACCTTAAACCCTCAACCTTAAACAATAATAATCCCTAAACTAAAAACGGGCGCCGATGACTGCGACGCCCGTCAAATTTATATCATTTCAATTAAATGAACCAAAATAATCACACATTTTATTGAACCAGATATTTAATAAGCAAAGACTTTATGGTAGTTTGATTATCACAAGTTCCAGACAACGTCAGAGTTGCTTCTAACGATTGAATGTCATCCACGTTACCGTCATTAATGGTATCAAATTCTTCTATAATAAAATCATATGAAATAGATACCTCAATATTTTTAGCTCCAGAATTAATCTCAACTAAATTCTGAAGGATGCCAGCAGTCGTGAATGTTTTTGTTTCATTACCTATTTCATTACCTATTTTTATCTGAAGTGATGTTGCCGTTAGATTTTGAACAGAGCCAACATAGTTAAAACCTGCATTGAAATATAGGTTTTCCATGTTATTAGTAAACTCAGGTTGAGCCGGATTAAATGCAATACACGTTTGCAGCGCTTGCTGCACTTCACACAAATCAACAGCACCACCTTCGCAGTAATAGTACTTCTCGTTCAGATAAACCTTGATAACGCTATCCACATAGTAATCAATCCAAGAATTGAACTCGGGTTTCAAAGAGTCCATAATACCACTGCTCTCCACAGCAGTCATAAGTTGATTCACCTGGGAAACGGTAATGTGGTTGATGTAATACTTGGCAATCTCTTTCACCGCATTATGAATGAGCTCATTCTTATAGTTTACATTTAAGCTCAAATAATACTGGACTGCTCTGCTGATAATCGTATCTCTGACTTCAGTAGGAACCTTGGCCAAAATGCCAGCCACATCATCACCTGTCAATTGGGGAGCGTAAGCTTTGAGGACATCGTAAATCATTTCCTTGCCTTGATCGGTTGCCCAAATAGCAACAGCTTTGGTCACAAGAGCATTCATAACATCTACATTGCCCGTCAGCGCCTCGAAGATGGTGTCAACATCATGTTGGTTAGCAGCGGCGATGTACGACATTACAATCTCCTTGGCAAGGTCATAATGAGCCTTCAAACTATCGACAAAAGCATCCAAAACTTGATTATAGAGATTACCATTTCCTTGAACAGCCGCAAGGATAGCAACATAATCGCTCATGGTCGCGTTTTTCACATAGTTTGCAAGCATGTCATTGCTGAGTTCAGCTTTCGATTGCAGTGCGTATGGAACAGCGGCAACTTGCTCGAATTGTTCAGTGGGCATTGTCGTTTCAGACACTGTATAGTTAACCTTAATCTGAGCGGTTTTCCAATCAATGCTATTGAACGTAGCTAAATTTTCACCTTCCAAACCATCGCCAATGGAAAAAACAGCAAGACCATTCACACTGGTCGTAATACCCTCGATGGTCTGCGTGAAGTTGACATTGTTCGCATCCTTAATCGCCACGTTGGCGGTCACGTTCTGTTGGTTCACCACAAGATTACCTTGCGCGTCCACCACCACAGCCTGGTAGGTGAACCCACTTTGTGCCATCAGAAATCCAACCGACAGCACAAACATTGTAATTAAAGTAATTATCTTTTTCATCTCTTTCAAAATTTAATGATAAATGTTTATGGTACGGTTATCTGATTATTCTAAGACATTTTTCATTTCGCAGAAATCAACCTTGGGATTGACAGTACCACATCTCTGTTTCTGGAGATAGGTATTGCCAAGCTGCTCGTCCACCATTGCTTTGATGCCGGGCAGGAGCTTGTAATCAAGATAATTGTAGAACAAGTTGTTCACCAAAGCTTGTTTCATCGGAACATTATCAGCAAACATAGTGTTAAGGAAAGTGTTCATTTGACTACCCGTGACATGGGGAATAGCTTTAGCCACTGCGCTCACTGCAACGTCCATATAACTCTTCGCGAAGGAAATCACATGATTGATGATATTAACGCTATCCTCATGGGTCAGTTCCATGTTCTCATAGCTCGTAATAATAGCATCCATAGCATCACCCGCGTCATCCGCAGAAACGGTCGGGAGGTAAGCTTTGATAAGTTCCACAGCGTACTCCTTGTTTTCAAGAGCGAACTGTTTCGTCAAAGACATCGCTTTGGTTTTAGCTTCGTCGCTAACATTCAGATAAAGCGTATTAACGTCTTCAGCATCGGCATGGTTGGTGAGGTAATCAACCAGCACGTCCACTGCTTTGTCCTTGCGGTTTTTGAGATATTGGACCAGTCTGGCCTTGATCATATTCCAAAGCTCGCCCTCGGTAGGCACATTGCCGACCAGCGCAGCCATGATTGCCTCGTAGGAGTGAATCGTGGTGGTAGGATTGCTCAGATAATTCACAATCTGCTCGGTGGTGAGGGGAGAGTTGCCTGCTTGCAGCGCGTAGGGAACAGGGCGGAGAGCGGTTTTGAACTCAAATTCCGTTTCAGCGACATTGACGACAGTTTTAATGGAATCAACCGTTGACCAGTCAATTTCATCAAAAATCTCGACACCATCAGCAGTTGATTGAGTGCCCACCAGAATGTTCAGCATACCCAATCCATCGGTTCTGGTCTCGTGCGTTTCGCTATAGAGTTCTTCACCGTTGCTCATCACGTAGATGGTCACCGTCACGTCAGTATCGGCCATCAGCACGTTGTCGGCATTGCGGACAACTGCCTGATACCCGAACGCCGGCGTTTGCGTCTGCGCACTTACGATGCTCCAACCACAGAGGAACATCACAAATAGGGTTAAAATCTTTTTCATATTGTCAATTTTTTTTATTACCAAATTTGTTAGTCGTTCTTCTTCACGAACTCATTCTTCACGCAACGCACACTGATGGCATTGTTGGCATCTTGGGTTTTGTCCATAGCCTTGTCACAGAAGTAGTTAATCTCAATCACAGAGATTTGGGAATTAGCAACACCGTTGTTGTCGGTCCACCAGTCAGTCTGGGTACCGAAACCTTCATAGCGATCGAGGGCGGTATTGTAGATACCAGCGGGAACGGCCGTGAAGCCGGTGGTGTTGGTGTAAGGTTCGTGCGTGCCCTGCCACAAGGTCGTGTGGTTCAGTGTTGCAACGTCAATAGCATCCAGTTTTGCTCTCTCACCAACGGTGGGGATATGCCAACCTTCGGGGCAGATACCTTTCACGAAGCCGGTCTCTGCGTCAGGAGTTGGGTTATTGGCCACGGCGGCGTTCCAAGTGTAGAGACGACCGAACGTGTCAATATAGGATTCAACAGTTTTATCACCGTAAACGCGGGAGCCATCAACATTAAGTCTCAAATTACGCTTTGTCCAGCAGCGGTTAGCCACGGGAACTGTAGCATACTTGTCTTCACCGATTAAAATGGTGTCACCAGGACCGCAGGGAATCACATAGAGGTCGAGGTTGACTTTGAGATCATACTTCTTGTCGGCTCCATTGGTCACGTATTTGTGATGGAGACCGCCATCCTCGATGGTTGCAGGAGTGAAAGAGAAGTAGTCATCCACGAAATCAGTGCCGCCCAACACGGTATCCTTGTAGTTATACTCATCTACCTGGGAGAAGGGCATACTGTGGGTGAGGGTGTATTCATCCCCTGCGGTGCCTGCGATAGGAGCGCCGAAGGATGCGTCAACGAGAGTGCTGGTGGCACCGCCGCTCACGAAACCCCGCATCGGTTTCTGTGCGAAGAGTACACTCACCCCGCACAGCGCAATTGCTAAAATAAACAATGTCTTTTTCATATCTGTATTTTTTTATTATTCAAATTGATTAGTGAGGATTCAATCACAGCGATTTACTGATTGCGCTGATTATACAGTTGCTCCAGCTGGCAATAACCCACGAAATCTGTACAAGTCGGAACTTTAATCAGATTGTTCATATTATCATTCACAACCTCAGTTACTTTGTTGGACAAGTTATACTGATTAATGTAATAATCCAGCTTATTGCGCAACACGGGTTTGAGGTCGTCATTGCGATACATTTCAAGCCAGCCCCATGCGTAAAGGATTTCATCATAGCTGATGCTCCAGATAGCATCGTTGACCTCGGCGATAATATCATCCAAGTAATAATCAACCACTTTATCGTAGGGTTTGCTTTCATCATGAATATAAGTCTGGAAATAGGATTTGACAGCTGCTTTGATATTCTGTTTCTCCGCTGCGGGAATCTGTTGCAGCGCATGATAGAAATCTTTGACA
Organism: uncultured Bacteroidales bacterium; assembly: GCA_905235135.1. GTDB lineage: Bacteria > Bacteroidota > Bacteroidia > Bacteroidales > WCHB1-69 > F23-D06. The sequence goes on along the minus strand of CAJOKR010000055.1, from coordinate 52,296 downwards.
TCCTGCTTGGTGGTGTGTTGCAGGCAATAGATGACCACGGGTTTCACCCAATTTTTCACCATCTCGCGGTTATCGGGATTCTTGACAAACTCCTTGACGAGTTCTTTCATTTCTTCAGTAATCACGGTGTTAGCTCTCACAGCGTCATAGTAGTCCTGCAACTCGGCAACTTGAGAGGCAGAAAGCTGCTGCATGTAGGTGATGATAATGTCAAGGGCGATTTCGTAACCATGATTGGATTTCACCGAATCTTCAATCGCATCCTCGAGTGCCTCTTCCAAACCGTTCAAATTGTTCACGAAGGCGTTGAGAACCTGTTTTGCACCATCCTTAGTCAGCATGGTAGGATCACTGTTCACATTCTTCGCGTAAGCGGCAATGCGCTCGGTGGTGAGGGGAGTGACACCAGCCTGGAGGGCGTAGGGCACGGGAGTGACGTGCATGGTAATGGGATCCAGGGTCTCTTCAACCTCAACAAGGGTGATTGTGGCCACAATGTTGGCATCGCTCCAATCCACGTTAAGGAGAGACATAGGATGGTCTTCACCGATGACAACGTGTACAAGACCGTTAGCATCTGTCCTGAGACCATTGTGATACTCTTGATACTGAGGTTCACCGTCACCATCCGTAATGGTAATGACAACATTGACCTCCTTGTTGTAATACAACGTATCCTGATTGGTCTCAGCGACATGGTGGCGAACCACCGCCTGGTAGTTGAACTTGGGTCCGCTCTGGGCGAACGCAATGCCCACGAAAGCCATGAGCATCATCAAAAAGGTTAAGTTCTTCTTCATATTAATATTATTTTACGTTATTATTTTCGTCTAAAATTTTCGTCTTTTATATTAACTTTCGTCTATTTCTTTGTCCTATTTCTTCAAATTTTCTTCTTTTGCCCTATACCTATACGTCCGTTTCGGCACAAAAAGTTACAATTTCCCCTCAAAATCCACAAGCGGGCAAATCAGGTTTAAAACCTAATCGCCTTCATATCAGATAGTTGTCAAAACAAAATCCAGTTCTACACATACAAACTATCAACTTGCAAAAATAACATTTTTTTTTATACAAACATCGGGGGAAGAATTTTTTTTCAACAGGGGGGTGTTTGTCTTACAGACGCAAGATTTTGCGTCTCTACATCAGTCCAACTCTGGTGTAACTCCGGTGTAAGTCCGATGTAAGTCCGATCAACTCCGATAAGACAAACTGTTTCGCCTGCGGCGAAATGGATTAATGCCACACAGAAATCACAGAAATCACAGAAAGGTCAGCCTGCGGCTGACGAGGGTTCGCCTGCGGCGAATAGTATGCCATACAGGAAACCACGGAAAGCACAGAAAGGCCAGCCTGCGGCTGACGGGGGGATTAGAGATTTAGTAGTGTTTCATCCAACAGAAACGGGATGACACCGGTGTATATGATGCCATCTTCATCAGTCCATGGCTTTGCGTTACCGTCAAGGATGACAATCTTTCGAAAAAAGTCGCCGGAGTTCTTCAACGAGAAAGTCTCCTGATTCCGTTTAACCTCAGTATCTACATTCAATGCCGACTGGACATAAACTTTCTCATGACCAGTGTTGACAATAAAGTCAATCTCGTATTGTGACTGTTGCCTTTTACCGTCCTTCATTATTGACACCTCCACCACTCCCACATCTACACTATAGCCCTTACGCAGCAACTCAATGAAGATCAGATTCTCCATCAAATGAGACCTCTCCTGCTGGCGGAAGTTCAACTTGGCATTGCGCAAACCAGTGTCCATGGAGTAATACTTCAGCGTATTCTCGAAATAACGCTTCCCTTTCACATCGAAGCGCTTGGCACTCGCAAACAGATAGGCATCCTCTATATAATCCAAATAATTCTTGATGGTGTGGTCCGATGTATTGCGCCTCATCATCGAGCTGGCAGCATTGGCTAGGTTGTGAGGATTGGTCAGCGAGCCCACAGCCGACGACAGCGCGTCAATCAGCGCTTCCAGCACCTCGTCATCCTTCAAGTTGTAGCGTTCCACAATGTCCTTGATATACACTCTTTTGTAGAGTCCGTTAAGGTATTTGCGTTTCTCTGCCTCGTTTTTTTTCAAGCACAGCCAGCGGCATTCCTCCATAGGTCAAATACTCCTCCAAGGCATCTGCTTTCTCAAGACCCGAGACAGGGTAATATTCCTTGAACGAAAGCGGATAAACTTTGATCTCCGACCCGCGATCTCGAAAATTGGTGACTATGTCCTTTGAGAGCATCTTCGAATTCGAGCCTGTAACATAAATATCCAGATTGCTCCGTCCCATGAGATCGCTCAAAATGTCATAAAAAGTGATGTACAGCATTTCCCTATCCTCATCGGGAACTCGACTCTCATCCACATCTGGATTCTTAATCTTGAACGACAACTGAATCTCGTCAATGAAAACATAATAATGCTTCTCCATATCCTGCGTTTTACGAAGGACGTAGTCATACAATACGATGGGATTTCTGTACTTTATATGTGCACGTTTGTCCAACGCAATTTCCACAAAGCAGTCATCCGACACACCCTCGGTCTTAAGGTAGCCCTTATAGAGGGTTGACAACAGAAACGACTTACCGCAGCGACGGATACCAGTAATGATTTTCACTTTGCCATTCCATCGCTTGCTAAGCAGTCACATATTGTTCTCTTTTGATTATCATAAACTTACAAAATATTCACTACAAATTCTGTCGCAAATTCAACTGTTTTTGCAGTGCAAAAATACAAATTTTATTGTTCTATTACATAAGTATGAAAAAATCAAAAATGTTACAGTAGTACGAGATTTTTTTGAAACTACTTTTGCAACGGCCCGACGGCCGTTGGTCCGCCCCTACCCCGCCCTTCGGGCACCCCTTCCAAACCACCCCGCCCTACGGGCACCCCTCCAAACCACCCCGCCCTACGGGCACCCCTCCAAAGGAGGGGAATGAAGGGGAATTCCCCCGCGCCGGCAGCTTGCCGGAGGATGGAACGGATGGAGCTCGACGGTATGGAGCAAACTGCGTCCCGCAGTTTGTGTGTCTGCGAGGACGCAGACACCTCCATGACCACCGCTCTTCGTTTTTCCTTACCACACCCTCCGCACGCACCATTCCGCCGCGAACGCAGTGAGGGAAGCGGAATCTCCACCGTTTGCCGACAAGCTTCCGGAACACCCCACATCAGCCGCAGGCTGAACTTTCTGTGATTTCTGTGATTTCTGTGTGACATGTTATTTTCGCCGCAGGCGAAACAACCGTCAACCGCGGCTCCTACAGCATACTCACTAACCGCACGATGAACGCGGCCAGCCAGGCGACGCCGGTGGTGTAGAAGAGGTTGAAGAGCATCCACTTGCGGCCGGCCTCGCGGCGGATGGCCGAAAGCGCGGCCACACACGGGAAGTAGAGCAGGATGAAGACCATGAAACCGAAGGCCACCCACGGGGTGAAGACCGGCTTGCCGATGTCGGGACCCGACGTCCAGGTATGCGTCTGCAGGCTCTTCTGCAAGGCCGAGGAGTGCTCGTCAGCCTCCAAGTCGCTGTGGTAGAGCACACCCATGGAGGAGACCACAATCTCCTTGGCGGCGAAACCCGTGATCAGTGAGACCCCCATCTGCCAGTCGAAGCCTAACGGGCGGAACACCGGCGCCACGAACTTGCCGAAACGGCCGATGTAGGAGTTCTCGATCTGGCAGGCCGAACGGTCGAGTTCCAGCTGTGTAATCACGGCTTCCTTCTCCGTCTCCGGCATCGTCTCATCCGCTTCCACCTGCTCGATCTGCGCGGTGTAGGCATCGACCTCGCGACCGTGCCTCGGGAAGTACTCCAACGCCCATATAATGACGGTGGCCACCAAAATCACCGTACCCATCTTCTTGAGGTACTGCACGCTCTTATCCCACATGTGGATCGTGGCATTGCGGAAGGTCGGGATGCGGTAGGGCGGCAGCTCCATCACGAACTGGTCGCGCTCCTGCCGGAAGGCGGCCCGCTTGACTAACAGCGAGGTAACGATGGCCATCAAGATGCCGAGCAAATAGATGGAGGTGAGAATCAGTCCCTGGTGCTTCGTGAAGAAGGCGGAAATCAGCAGCAGATATACGGGCAGCCGCGCCGAACACGACATAAACGGCACGGTGAGGATGGTGAGGATGCGGTCTTTGCGGTTCTCCAAGGTGCGCGTGGCCATGATGGCCGGCACACTGCACCCGAAACCAATGATGTAGGGGATGAACGACTTGCCGTGCAAGCCCATGCGGTGCATCAGCTTGTCCATGATGAAGGCGGCGCGGGCCATGTAGCCGGTGTCTTCCAAAATGGAGATGAAGAAGAAGAGTATCAAGATGTTCGGCAGGAAGGAACAGACCCCTCCTACCCCAGCGATGATGCCATCGACAAGCAAATCTTTGATGATGCCGTCGGGCAGCACACGGGTGATGACATCGCCCAACCAGCCGAAGAAACTCTCCAACCACGCCTGCGGGTACGCCCCTAACGTGAAGGTCATCTGGAACATAAACCAGAGGAAGAAACCAAAATCGGGAATCCCAACCATCTGTTGGTCAGTATCTTGTCAGCAGAATAGGCGGGCTGTTTGCTTTTGTCCTTGCCCTGGGTATAGGTTTCGAGGAGGGCACCGCGCACAAAACCGTACTTCGCACCGGAGATGATGGTGGCGGCATCCTCATTGTACTGTTTCTCAATCTGTTTCCGTTGCTCGTCGGCCACTTTGACAACACTGCCATCATCGTCGAACTTGCCCACCATCTCGGAAATCATCTTGTCACCGGCCAGCAGCTCGATCGCGAGGTAACGGGTGGAATAGGATCCCGAGAGGTCCAAATGCTCCAGCATATCCTTCTTGATTATGTCGATGGACTTCTCCAAGTCGGTGCCGTAGTTGATATGGATGTGCTTGGTGTTCTCCTCCAGATTCTCGTAAAGGTCCACAACCTTGGCCATCACCACATTGATGCCGGTGCCCCGTGAGGAGACCGTGGGGATGATGGGGAAGCCGAAGAGTTCGCTGAGGGTGTCGATATCGAGCTTGTCGCCGTTTTTCTCCAGTTCGTCGTACATATTGAGGGCCATCACCATGGGCACGTTCATGTCGATGAGCTGGGTGGTGAGGAAGAGGTTGCGTTCGAGGTTTGAGGCATCGACGACGTCGAGTACGATGTCGGGGTGCTGTTCCATGATGTATTCGCGGACGTATCGTTCCTCGGGGGTGTATTCGGTGAGGGAGTAGGTGCCGGGGAGGTCGGCAATCACGATGGTATAATCCTGATAGTGGTAGTATCCGAGTTTGGAATCGACGGTGACGCCGCTGTAGTTGCCCACCTTCTCCCTCATGCCGGTGGCGTGGTTGAAGAAGGAGGTCTTGCCGCAGTTGGGGTTGCCGACGAGAGCAACGTGGATGCGTTTGCCTACGTGGCCGAGGATGCGCTCGGTCTCCTCGGTGACGGTGCCGTGGAAGCTGTATTGGTTGGCCACCTCTTCCGTGACGGGGACGACCTCCACGCGGCGGGCCTCCACACGGCGCAGGGAGACATGTCCGCCCATGATCTCGTACTCGATGGGGTCGCGCAGGGGGGCGTTGCGGATCACCTTGACCTTCTCGCCGCGCACAAATCCCATCTCCATCAAGCGGTGACGGAAACTACCGTGGCCCGTCACGCGCACGATCACGCAATACTCGCCAGTCTGCACGTCGGCGAGCGTCAGCACTTTCCCAGTATTTTCGTTGTTTTCCATAACACACGTTTATTGAGTAGAAACGCAAATCCCGCGTCCTTACAAATCACGTGGCAAAAGTGCAAATTCACACGGAACTGCGCATCCCCATTTTTGGGGATTTTGGCAATGAAAAAAAATGTATTTTTGCCGCCTGACAATTTTGTCAGTAATTATACTCATACCAAGACCAAATGTCTAATAACCAAAGTGATAACAAAAAGGAGGAAATCCTGAATGCGGCAGAGAAGGAGTTCATCCTGCACGGATACGCGGGGGCGAGGACCGTCGCCATCGCCAAACGGGCCGGAGTGGGACACCCCCTGCTGCACTACCACTTCAAGACGAAAAAAGACCTTTTCAAATTCGTGGTGCTCCGGAAGATCGACCTGCTGCGCCAATCCGTCCTGATGTCCTGGGACGAATCGGACAGGAGCTTCCCCGAAAAGCTCTCCGCCACCATCGGGAAGCACTTCGACTTCGTGAGGGACAACGCGGACTACCTGCGGTTCCAACTCCAGGAGATGGAACAATACCCGGAGCTTTTCACCGACATCCGGACGAAGGCGGCCGAAGAGATGAACCCGTTTCTCGCAAAGCTGCAGGCCGAGATCGACCGCGCCGCCGGGAGAGGCGAAATCCGACCCATCGACGCCCGCCTGCTATTGGAAGACATCATCTCCCTGAACCTGCTCATCCTCACCGCCGGTCCCATAGTCCGGATGATGGACCAAACCGAATCCGATGAACAGTTCTACGAACGCCGCAAATCCGAAAACATCCTCCTCATCACCCACCGCCTCACCAAATAACCCAACCCATAAACCATAACCCCTAAACCTTAAACCTTAACCCATAAACCTTAACCAAAAAAATCGTATCTTCGCGCACTCAATTTTTTTATGGATAAAACGCTCAATATCGGAATAGACATCGGCTCCACGACCGTGAAAGTGGTGGTGTTAGATGCTGACAACCAAATCGTTTACGCCGACTACCGCCGGCACAACATGAACGTCCGGGAAACGGTCCAAGCCATCTTAGGGAGCGACGTTTCCAGCGTCGCAAGCAAAACCGACGCTTTCCACATCGGCTCCTTTTTCGACGCTGGAAGCGCCGGCTCCTGCCGCGTGGCCGTCACCGGCAGCGTGGGCATGGGATACGCCGACCTGTGGGGTTTCCCCTTCGTGCAGGAGGTCATCTCCGCCGCCACGCTCGTCAAGGAGTCCTTCCCGCAGACCCGCACCTTCATCGACATCGGGGGCGAGGACAGCAAGATGATCTTCTTCGACGAGGGCCGGATGCCCGACATCCGCATGAACGGCAACTGCGCGGGCGGCACCGGCGCCTTCATCGACCAGACCGCCAGCCTGCTGAACGTCGATACCGCCGAGCTGAACACCCTGGCCGAGAAAGCCGAGCACGTCTATCCCATCGCGTCGCGCTGCGGTGTCTTCTCCAAAACCGACATCCAGAACCTGTTAGCTCGCAACGTCAGCAAGGCGGATGTCGCACTCTCCGTCTTCCATGCGGTGTGCCTGCAAGTTTTGGGCACACTCTCCCGTGGCGTGGATGCGCAGTCGCCGGTCTTCTTCTGCGGCGGCCCCTTCGCCTTCCTGCCCAACCTCCGGAAAGTGTTTCTCGAGAATCTGCAACTCACTGACGATGACTGCGTTGCCGTGCCGGATGCCCGTGTGGTACCCGCCCACGGGGTCGCCCTCATGGCCAAAACCGCCTGCCCGAAACCCATCCCCCTCTCCGACTTCCTCCAGACCGTAAACAGCCAGGCGATGGGCGACGAATCCCGTCTGCTTTCGAATCGCCTTGACCCGTTATTTACTGACAACCAGCATTTTGAGCAATGGAAGACCGAGAAGCAGAACTTCTTCGTGTCGCGGGTCGGCTGGGACGAGGTGAAGAGCAACGAGGTCTATATCGGCATCGATTCCGGCTCCACGACTACCAAGTTTGTGGCGTTGGACACAGAAGGGCGCATCCTCTTCTCCGACTACTGCTCCAACAACGGCAACAGCTTCGAAGCCTTCCACGGGGCGCTGAAACGGTTCGCGCAGGCGTGCAAGGAGCACGACTTCGAGCCGAACATCCTCAACAGCGCAGTCACGGGCTACGGTGAAAATTTGTTAAAAACGGCCTTCGGACTGCACCACGGCGTGGTGGAGACGATGGCACACTATTTGGGGGCGAAGAAAGTCTCCCCCGATGTCTCCTTCATCCTCGACATCGGCGGTCAGGATATGAAAGCCATCTTTGTTGAGAATCAAGCTATTAGAAGACTTGAGATTAACGAAGCTTGCTCTTCCGGCTGTGGTTCGTTCATCGAAACCTTCGCCAAAATGTTAGGCTACACGGTAGCCGATTTCGCCCGTATCGCGTGCGAGGCGAAACATCCTTACGACCTCGGCACCCGCTGCACCGTCTTCATGAATTCCAAGGTAAAACAGGCCATGCGCGAGGGTACCTCTGCGGAAGACATCTCCGCCGGGTTTGCCTACTCGGTCATCAAAAACTGCCTGTTCAAAGTGTTAAAATTACGAAAAATCGAGGAACTCGGCGACCATTTAGTAGTACAAGGCGGCACCTTCAAGAACCTCGCGGTGGTGCGGGCTTTGGAGCTGCTCACCGGCAAGGAGGTCCGTTTTGCCGACATCCCCGAGCTGATGGGTGCCTACGGCTGCGCCCTCTACGCCCGCGAGCAGGAGGTCACCAAGGTGCTGACCCTCGACGAACTGCTTTCCATCCAGCAATTTGAAAACAAGCAGCAGGTTTGTCCCGGCTGCCCGAACCACTGCACCGTGTTAGAGTACCATTTCTCGAACGGGCAGACGTTCTATTCCGGCAATAACTGCGAAAAGATATTCACCAACCATACGGAGGTCCAGCGGAAGGGCTTCAACCAGCACCACCGGCGGCTGAAGATGCTGTTCCGGCGGCCGCTGCTGAACGACGCAGGCGGCAAGCCGGTCATCGGCATCCCGCGCTCTTTGGGCATGTTCGAGCTCTACCCCTTCTGGCACGCGCTGTTCCGCGCCTGCGGCATACGCACGGTCCTCTCCAGTCCCTCCACGGTGAAGCAGTACGAAAAGGGCATCCACACGGTGATGTCCGAGAACATCTGCTTCCCCGCCAAGCTGATGCACGGCCACATCTTCGACCTGGCACGACAGAAAGTGGATCGCATCTTCTACCCCTTCGTGGTGATGGAAGCCCCTGCCGACAGCGAAGCCCGCAACAGTTACAACTGCCCTGTGGTGGCCGGTTACGCTGACGTGGTGCGCAACGCCATCGATACGGAGGAGCGTTTCGGCATCCCCACCGACGAGCCCATCATCTCCATGAACAACGAGGGTTTCCTGCGCAAGGGATGTATCAAATACCTGAAAACGTTGGGAATCAGCAAGTCCGTGGCAAACAAGGCGGTGGATGCGGCTATCGTGGCCCAACGGGAATACATCGAGGAACTCCACACCGAAGCCACCGAGATTGTGGCGAAAGCGAAGAAGGAAGGCCGCATGGTGGTGGTTCTCGCGGGAAGGCCCTATCACTCGGATCCGCTCATCCAGCACAAGGTTTCCGACTGCATCGCTGACATGGGCATCGACGTGGTCACGGAGTTCGTGGCCGGCGACGAAGACGCCGCCGTCTATCGCGAGCTGATGGCCGTCACCCAGTGGACTTATCCCAACCGCGTCTTCAAGGCCGCCCACTATGTAGCCAACAGTCCTGACAACGTGCATTTCATGATGATCACCTCCTTCGGCTGCGGCCCGGACGCGTTCATCATCGACGAAACCCACGACATTCTCGACCGCAAGGGCAAGAGCTTCACGCTGCTGAAGGTCGATGACGTGAACAATATCGGGTCGCTGCACCTGCGCGTGCGCTCAATGGTGGAGAGCCTGAAATTCAGCCGACAGGAGAAGGTGAGCAAACCGTTCATCACTACCCCACCCTTCACGAACGCCGACCGCCGCAGGACCATCATCGGTCCCTACTTTGCCGGCGGCTACTCGGAATTCATCCCAACGGTGTTCAAGATGGCCGGCTACAATCTAATCAACCTGCCGTTAGGCGACAAGGAATGTGTCGATTTGGGGCTGCAGTACGCCAACAACGAGGTCTGCTATCCCGCCACCATCGTGGTCGGCAGCCTGCTGAAGGCCCTGCGCAGCGGCGACTACAATCTGGACGACACGGCCGTCATCATCACGCAGACGGGCGGACAGTGCCGAGCCACCAACTACATCATGCTGATCAAGAAAGCGTTAGTGGCAGCTGGCTACGAAAAAGTGCCGGTATTGTCGCTCGCATTAGGCAGCACTTTGGCCAACGAACAGCCCGGATTCACGTTCAACGCCCGGGAGTTAGCTTTGCCCGCCATCAACACGCTGCTCTATGCCGACTGCCTGTCACGGATTTACTACGCCTCGCGCCCGCGTGAGAAGCAGCCCGGCATCGCCAAAACGCTGCATCAGAAATACATCGACCAATGTCTGCCGCTCATCGAAGCCCGCGACTATCGGGGCATGAAGCGGCTGCTGAAGGAGGCCGCGACGGAGTTTGCCGCCAACATCGACACGGGAAAACGACTCCCAAAAGTCGGTGTGGTGGGCGAAATCTACATTAAGTACAACTCCTTCGGACACCTCAACGTCCTGGACTGGCTTGCCGAGCAGGGTGTGGAGGTCGTGGCGCCATCCATTTACAACTTCTTCATCAACAGCTTCGTAAACCGCCACATCAACAAGGATAACCACATCAAGCCGGTGGATTTGCCGCTTTTCGTCACCGATGTGATTTACAAGTTAGTGTTCCGTTACGCTAAGTCTTACGACGAAGTCTGTCAGGGATTCCCGTTCTACCGTCCCTTCGCGGACATGTTCCACGAGGCGAAGTTAGCGGAGCGCATCATCAACATGGCGGCCAACTTCGGCGAGGGCTGGCTGATTCCGGCGGAGATGTCCTCATTGGCGGAAGACGGCGTGAAGAACATCATCAGCCTGCAACCGTTCGCCTGCATTTCCAACCACATCATCTCCAAAGGTATCGAGAAGAAGATGCGGAAGCTCTACCCCGACGTGAATCTGCTCTTCCTCGATTTCGACGGCGGCACCTCGGAAGCGAATGTGTTCAACCGACTTCACTTCCTCATTGAGAACGGATAAAACTGAAACTATCGTTGGAGATTCCGTCGCTTCCTATCGTCAGCGACGGAATGGTGCACGGTGCTTAGGAGTAGAAAGAAAAAAGGGAACCCACTCGGATTCCCTAAAAGTCTAAAGTCTTAAGTCTAAAGTCTTACCGGACGATGGTGATAGATCCATTGAAGGTAATCGTCTTTGCTTTTCCTTTGTAGTGGAAGGAATATAGACGCCGTCGGAGAGGCCTTCGCCGTTGAAGATCTGCTGGCCGGGATAGACGGTGCCGTCCTTGGCGTAGGTGTCGTAGTTCTTGGCGTCATAGACCTTCTTGCCCCAGCGGTCGAAGATTTGCAGACGGTTGTTGCGGTAACCGTCGGGATCCTCGGGGTTGACATTCGTGTTGAGGTTCTCAATGGCCCACACATCGTTGATGCCGTCGCCGTTGGGTGTAATCACATTCGGGAAGATGAGGTCGCTCTCAATAACGATTGTGTGGGTGATTTCGCTGCTACAACCCGAGTTGCTCTCCACGTGGAGGGTCACGTTGTAGTCGCCCCAGGAAGCGAACGTATGCGGTTCAGCAAAGTTCACGGAATCGATGGTACCATCGTCGAAATCCCAGTAGAAGCTGCCCGCACCGCCGGTCACCATATCCTGGTCGGCATAGTTGATGAAATTCACCACGCCTCCGTTCTCGCTGAGCATGGAGATGGCCGGATCGGCCTCAAACTCGGCGATGGGCTGCGGGTTCACCACAATGGCGTTATACATCGCGATGGAGTCCTTACAACCGTCGGGCGTGGTCATCTTCATAATCAAGGAGTAGGTGCCGGGCTCGTTGATCTGGAACACCGGATCCTCATCCGTGGAGCTGAATGCCACACGAGAGCCGCCATAGTCGTCATACTCAATAATATACCAGACGTATGAGGAACCTTCCGGGGTGGAGTTATTCTCTATTCGGAGATTCAATGGGGCACATCCCGATAGGTCTAGGTCCTCCACATTGATAACAGGACGTTCAAAAATATCGATATTGATGGTGTCGGAGCCCTCACAGGCCAATCCAGTTTCGTTACTGGTGGTAATGATGTTCACATAATACTGTCCGGCTGTGAGCACTTCGATAGAATCCGTCTGGTCACCCGTGTTCCAGTAGTACTCCGTAGTTTGTCCTTCAGCACCAGCCTGGTCGTAGTTGGCGGACAGAACGGTGATGTCGCCATAACAGATTTTATAGTCATCACCCAGATGGGGTTCGGGGTGACCCACCACATCCATGTAGTTCATCGTATCATAGACACAGCCCATCTCATCCATCACATAGATGGTATAAGGAATTCTACCCGCTGAATCGGGAATCACCTGCGGGCCGTTGGCACCGGGGCCGACCACCCACGTGCTGTCGATCAGCACTTCGTAGGACCAGTCTTGCGGAAGCAGCTGCGGGTCAAGGGAAATCTCCCACTCGGTAAGCCAGCCGTTATCAGCACCCCAACCGTCCACCACACTAATACTCCACGTACCGTTCATCGGGCAGCCGATCAGGTTGGAGAAGGAGCCTTCGGGGTGGAACACATTGGTCATAGCCGCCACATTGGTGGAGTCCATTGAACTACCGGAGACGTTGGAAGAGGCATACACATAGTTGCCGGCACTGTACTGGTATCCGTTGACCGCATTGTTCGACCAGACATAGTTCCACGGGGTACCCATCGGATTAACATTCGGGTCGCATTTGGGGTTTGAGTTCGTAGATCCCGGGATACCAAAGTCAGCAGAGCTGGTACCGGATGAGAGCCAGCCCCACTCCGACTGCGGGATAGCGCTGGTACAGTTTGAAGAGCCAGTTGATTGATACTTTCTCACCAGGGAGACAAATTGTCCGTTAGGACAGGTCAATGCAATCCAGATATCACCGATATAGGAGTGTTCCATCTTGATACGCACGAACCAGATATCATTGGGCGATTGGATGGTAGCTGTGGGCGAGAAGCTGGTGAAGGTAACCGGGGAGACGTATGCGCAACCCGATCCGCAGTCCTCACCATCGGGCAAGAAGATGGTATCGTTCACTGACAGGGCTGTGATTTGCTGGCTGCCCACGGTATCGGCCTGCACGATAGACAGGTGGTCGTAACCCACCGTCAAGTCCACCTCCGTGCCGGCGCAGACCTGCGGGAAGTCCAACACCTCACGAATCGGGTTGGAAGAGGTTCTGACTCTGAACGTTTGCGGAACGTAAGAGAAACATCCCGCACTATCGGTGATGGAGATAGCCACATCATAGCCGCGGCCTTCGGGGAAATCACGGTAAACCGAGTTGCCGGCCAAAGAATCGAGCGTTTCCCAACCGAAATCCCAATGGAACACAGAATGGGCATCATCCTGGTGATAGCTGAAATCATTGTCGGGATAGACACCCCTCGCGCCCAAATGAACAGGATTATCAGCAGGACATACATCCAGATAATAGTAACCGTCGGCCTCCAAATGGGGCAATTTGGTACAAAGGGCGGGATCCATCTCCACCTCGACACGCTGACAGGGGCGCACGCAGTCGGTAGTGAGCACGAAGCCACCTCCCACGTCGCTGCCGTCAGATTTGAAGCGGACGGTCACAGAACCATCGGTACGGATAGTGCCGGCCACCGTAATGGCCACTGCCTGAAGCGAGTCGCAGTTAGTGAAATAGGCAAGCAGCATGGAGTCCGCCACTACGGGACCGTCATAGAAGAAGAGCGTGTCACCGCAGGCCACGTCAAATGAAAGCATATCGACATTGATCGAAACGGCACCGTTGTTGGGGTCGTTCGAGGAAATGTTGATGACGACATCCATACCGTTGGAATAATCACCGTTCAAGCCACCGTCGTCGTATATGGTAAAGTTGCACCCTGAGTAGTTGGGCTGCGCGGAGTTGTTCATCAGAATCGTCTGCGCGGAGACGGCTGCCATGCAGGACAGCAAAACTATGATTGAGAATATCTTTTTCATTGCTTCCGAATTTTAAGGGTTAATAACCGTATGCTCTGAGGAATGCCTGGGAACGCTCGTTGAACACAGTCTCGGGCGGAACCGCGACAAAATAGCCGCTGCGGCGCATCTGATAGACACACCATTGCGTCTTATCCTGCGGCAACTGCCACTTGAAAGGATTGATGGCGCCGTTACGGATAATCTCGTCCTCATTGTAGGACATCCCTGCAGGCAGGTATTTCTCCAGACTGCCCATCTGCTTAACCTCGCCGTCCAGCGGTTTGGCAATAACCACGGCAGAATTCACCATTTTGTAGTTCATCAGCAGAAGTCCGGCAGGATCTTCTGAACGCATCTGCTCCACCTGTGCAGGCGTGAGCTGCTCATAAATCATCTGCGACGGATAGAAGTCGCTCATGGGCACCTGCCGCTGCGCAAATCCGATGAGCATCACACCCATCATCATCATTGTCAATACTGTTCTTTTCATATCTGTATATTTTTTCACTTATTCGTCAATATCCAAATTTCCCCTTACATTTACTCTGTCGCACGAAGTCCCGATTTCGTTACAAGAAAAATCACTTTTTTTTATTTTTTTCGTATTTAGCTGAAACACATTATTTTATGTTCAAAAAAAATCATTCATACAACAGATATTTTCCTCTGATTTCTTTAAATTTCTCCAAACCCGGCTTCCAAGAAGCGCGGATTTCCTCTTCCGAAACGCCCTCTACAATCTGTTTGCGCAACTGGTCGGTGCCGGCCAACTTGTCGAAGAAGTTGTTCTTGAGGAAGAAGTTCGCCTTGTCGGGGTAGTTGTGGTAGGCAGCAAGCAAGTACGACAGGTTGAGGGAACCAATCCGGTATAAACCATTCTCAGCCTCTTCGTGCAACGAATACCCCCGGCACTCCTGGCCCTTGAACGGCGGATTCTCTGACACACCGGGAATGGCTTGAGGGACGAACCGATAATCGCCGCTCAGCAGCCCAGGCGCACCGAACATCTCGAACGGCCGGTCGGTGCCGCGCCCGACACTGATGTTCGCGCCTTCGAAGAAACAGAGCGACGGATAGAGGAAGATGGCCTCTGCGGTCTGTAGGTTCGGCGACGGCGCAACAGGCAGGTCGTAACGGGTTTTGTGCGTATAACCTTCCAGCTGTACCACCTCCAAATCGCACTTCGCACCGTTGGCCAACCATTTCTCCCCATTGATCATCCGAGCGTACTCCCCTATCGTCATGCCATAGACCACCGGCACCGGATGCATCCCCACGAACGACTTGTACTGCGGTTCCAGCACAGGACCATCGACGTAGAAACCGTTCGGGTTGGGGCGGTCGAGCACGATGACTTTGACCCCGACCTCGGCGGCGGCCTCCATCACGTAGTGCAGCGTGGAGATGTAGGTGTAGAAACGACAGCCTACATCCTGCAGGTCGAAGAGCACGATGTCCACATTCTGCAGCTGCTCGGCAGTCGGTTTCTTGTTCTTGCCGTAGAGGGAGACCACGGGCAGACCGGTGAGCGGGTCCTTGCCGGAAGCGATGGTCGCGCCCGCCTCCGCCTGACCGCGGAAACCGTGTTCAGGACAGAGAAGCTTCACGATGTTGACATCACGAACCAGCAGCGTATCGACCAGATGGGTCTTCCCGACCACGGAGGTCTGGTTGCCACACACAGCCACGCGCTTGCCTTCCAAAAGCGGCAGGTAGCGTTCCATGCACTCGGCACCGGTACGCAATACCGTCTCGGAAGCGGCGGTCACAGACGGTTCCGACGGCTTGCTCTGCGCACAGGCAACCGTCAGCACCATCAGGCTAATCGCGGTCAACAACAGTTTTCTGTTCATACAATTTGAAAAAGAAAGCTACCCCGAAAGGTAGCTTCTTTCGTTAAGAAGCGGCTATTTTTCGACAACCATCTTCTTGGTTAATGTGACATTCTTATAATGCAAGGTGTAGTAATAGACACCCACAGCGAGGTTGGAAACGTTCATCTCAACGTAGTTGACACCCACCTCGGCTTCGTCAGTCGTGGTGTAGAGCAACTGTCCATTCGCATTGGTGAGATCGAACGTCACCTTACCCGGTTCCGGCACAGAGTACGGGATGCGGGTGATGACAGTGGCCGGGTTCGGCTCATTCTGTCCGAGATAGACACCCTCCTCGTTCTCGTAGTCGTCGATGCCGACATCGGTGCAGGAGAGGGAACGCTTGGTATCGTTGTTATGACGCTTGTCCTCGGGAATCACCACCGTGGCCTTCACCTCCCAGTTCTGGGTGAGGTTCGTCACAGAGAATTCGTGCGTACTGGTGTAAAGAAGTGTGTCACCGGGTTCGAGATGCTGGACAATGTGCTCGGTCTCGGTCACGATGTCGTTACCGGTACCCACATTGAACACCACGTCAAACTCCTCAACAGCGGAATTACCGGCATTTTGGAGTTGGACAATCGGAACCACAACACTGTTCACGCCAAGGCAGCTGGCAGCCGTGGACTTGTCTTCCGGATAAACGATTCTGTTGACCGCCATATCAGGCAGACCCGTCACGAGATTGATATCATCGATACTGGGGTCAATACGGTTCACCTGATGGGTCACCGTGAAGCGCAGGCGGGCCACTTCATCAACTGTGTGAAGCACCGTGAGATGGTTGAGCCACTCGGCAGCACCGTCGGCCTTGCTAAGTTCGTCAACAGTCTGGTAGTACTCGCCAGAGCCAGTCTCCACGCGCATCTCGAAGTCTGCGTTAGCCGCACCCGTGAAGTATTTGTAGAAGTTCAGCTCGGAAGGATAGATACCGTTATAGTGCATATTGATACATCCGCTGGTCAGGGAGGTCCACTTGTTCTGGTTGCCAGTACCGTTCACACCATTGACCGTGGCGTAACCACCGAATTCTTCCAAGGTGGTACCAGCGGAGGTATGGTCGTGCGCGGGACCGCCGCTCGGGTTTGCACTGTTGTTTTGGGAAGCACCCGTACGCGCCGACCAAATGTAGTTGTTCGGATTGGAGGAGGTCGCAAGCCAGTCGGTCGGGAGTTGGATATCGTCAACGCCAACCGGGATGAAGGCTTCCACGAACGGAAGTTGCTCAACAGTAAGATCGGAGACCACTGCCTCGCTACCTCTCGTGTTGTTCGTCAGATACTGGTCACCGTCGTAAGAAAGCTGTACACTGACGTGGTAGTCACCCAGCGCACTGAGGTTGATATTCGGGATAACCACCGTCATCTCAGCATTCGGAGCCAACGTGCCGCTCTCCACCGTCTTGGTGTAGGTACCCGGCACCGCACCCGTAATGGTGGCCGTGATGGTCATCGGGTTTGCCATGCTCAAAGTTTGTGTCTCGGTACCATAGTTACGCACCTGCACGCGCATATTGGCGTTGGCATCAGCGCAAACGTCACTCACAGGATGCAAAATGGTCGGGATACCGAGGTCAACCTGCATCGGAGCACTCAGGAGAACCGCGTAGTCCTCGGTCTCACCCTCAGCAGTAGCAGAGTTGTTGTAGTACGAACACGGATCCGTCACATTGACCGTAGCACAAATCACACGCATACGGGTCAAGCCAAGTCCTGCGTTGCCGACCACCGGGACGTTCACCACCTGCACAGTGGCTGCATTGTTGCTGTCGGCGGGGATGGCGGAGGTGGTCATGATGGCCTCATTTGCCTCGAACTCACCGTTACGGTTGTAGTCGATATAAGCACGCTTATAGACGGTCTTGGTGGTCGCACCGGTGAATGCATGGGCGACGGAGAGCGTATATTCTTGTCCCAAAATGAGTTCCACAGGAGCAACCGTGGAGGTGTAATCGGTGTACATGCCATTGCCCGGGGCCGCGGAGTGGTTGATGAACGGCGCAGCAGTACCGTTGTTGAGGGCAGCGAACGTCACATTGGTAATGTGGGCGCCAGTACTCAAAGCCAACGGGCGGGACTCACAAGGATCTTCCTTGCTCAGATAGATAGTCGTGGTGTCGTTACCGTGGTAGGTATCGGAGGAGAGTCCGGTGTAAGCCTTGAACGGGGTGCTGTAATAGACACCGGTAAGGTCACAGTTCGTGGTGAAAGTCACGTTTGCCGTGGCGCCGGAGGCCAGCGACTGCGTGTAGTTCTGCGTCACCGGAGTGCCGTTGGCCAGCTGGTAGGAGACCGGGAAGTTGGAGGCCGCCGAGGAACCGAAGTTCTTGACAGTGACCGTCACCGTCTCATTGTCGGTGAAGGAATTGTTCTGCGTCACCGGAGCGGTGATAGCCGTCACACCCACATCGTGCTGTGGCACAGTGGTGTTGATGGTAATCGTGGCTTTCGGAGACTCGCAGGTGTAGTTCATCTTGAACTTCGTATTGACACGGTAACCGGAGAGCGTGAAGCTGCTTGCATTGGTCAGCGGGGAGTTCTGGGCCTTCGTATAGACTTTCTTGTTGCTGTTAATCTGCGTGTTCGTGAACTTCGGCACAGGGTTGATACCCATGGTGGTCACACAGCTGGCGTCACCGCAATCGTGCTCGGCATAGATCAACAGGCCTTGTCCGTTGAAAGTCGTAACCGCCTTCGATGGCGAATCCGACCCAACCGACCTCGTCAAGTGCCAACTCACCGTCGAACACCAGTCGAGCGTTGGAAGTCTCTGAATTCCAGTTAATGTTCTTGTTACCGGTACCGATAGCATTCACATTGGTGGTATCCTTGAGCCAGAACTTCATCGGGATAGCAACGCCGTTGGCTTCAGCCGTGCAGACATGGAAGTAGATACTGTCGATACGTCCTTCCGGACCACCCATATCCTCCTTGTTGTAGAGCAGTTTGGCGTAAGAGTGACCGTTGGTGAAGGTGAACGGAGCGCCACTCGATTGGCCGGTATTGTTACCCGTGCCGGCTATCACATCGGCGTTGAAGCCGTTGGACTCGATACGACCGCTGTAGTAGTAGGTGGTCGGACCATAAATCGGGTCAGTTGTGTAGCTGCTACCCTCGGCAATTGCCGTGTTGTCGGAAGCGTTCTGGTAGAAGTAGTAGTGGTTGAGCGAAGAGCCGCTCGGGGTAATGGTCTGCGTGCCGCCGTAAGGCACCGTATAAGTCAGCGCCTGCGGTGCAACGGGCAGTGCCGGAACGTACATCGAACCCGAAATGGTGTCGTTGGCCGTATAGACTGCCAGCGTGGGATCGGCGGGCGTGGTGTAAATCAAATACTGGTAAGCCTTGTTCTGCGTGGCGGAACCGAGGTTCAAACCATTGTCGTAAGTGATGGTATCCAACTGCAGCGAGGAAATCGGCACATTGATGAGGTTCACCCCATTCACAGTGGCCGCGCCAGTGAAGTTGGCGTTCAAATTGAACGTACCGGCGGGAATTGCCGTGTTGGAGGTCGTATCCTGGTTCATCACAGACACTTTCAACAACGGGCTCAGTGAGTTGGAGCACTGATACGAAACCGGATAGATCAGTTCCTCTGTACTCAAGTCGTATTGCGGACGGAACACATTGATAATCACAGGAATGCGCTTCGTAATACAGTTACTTTGCTGCGTCTTGCCCGACACCCAGAATACCACCGTGTCATACAACGGAGCCGTGGTCATATACGGAGCCGCCGTCGTGGTCGTGTGAATCGGGGTGGTAGCGTCTTGAGCATCGTAGAAGTAGTACTGCGTAATGCTGGAAGATCTGTCAGCCGGCTCAAGAATCGTATAAGGAAGTGTGTAGCTGCCAGTATAGACGATGCTGTCGGGCAGGTAAGCCGTACGGGTTGACGTAAAGCTACCCGTGATGGTATCATTACCGCCATACACAATAGTCTCATTATTTAATGTGGTATATATAGTATAATTAAATAAGATGTTGCCCGTCGGTGCGCTGAAATCAAACGGTGTGGTGAATTCCACAACCTTGACTTCCTCGGGAGCGAACGCCTCATCCACCGTGTGGGTAACCTCCGAACCATTGAAGATGGCGTGAATCACCACCTTGTTGGCCGGAATCGGAGTGTTCAGCATGTTTTTGAGCTGCACCTGGATGTGCTCGTTGTAAAGTGCACAGCTTGTCACAGGATAGAGCAGTTCCTGGGTCTCCACATCATAATCCGGAATGTCGGGCACATGAATGTGGATGGGCACCTTCTGGCTACCACAATCCAGATTGACCACCGTGAAGCGGGCGTTCAGACGTTTCGCCACGTTGGTCCAATTGCCACCCAGTTGGTCAACGCTGTTGGCAGCCTTCTTTTGACACAGGGTAGCCGAAGTGGTGTTCGTCATGAAGAATTGCGGGTAGCTGTTCGCACCGGAAACGTACTGACCGCAGTTGTTGCACTGGTTGCCGGTTCCCGTACAGTAGTCGGCGCAGTTGGTTTCCACAAAGATTTCCAGGTTGCCGCTATTGAAGTCAAACGGAGTAAGCAGATCGAAGTCGAACCAACCAGTGTGATCGAAGAAGACACGGTCATCCAACACGAGGGTAGCGCCGAGAATCTCATCGTCCCAGTTCACCGTCGTGGAATTATAGACGTTTTCGTTGGTACACTTCATGTAAATCTTCATCGGAATACCTGCACTGGCGGCGGCGGTGGAGGCGGTTTTCACACTCAGCGCGAAAGAGCTGATGGTGCCGTGACCGACTTCCTGCTCCAGATAGAGGATGCGGCCGCGGGAATAGCCATTGCTGAAGGTGAATGGATCAGTGCCGTTGCCGTCACCCGTACCCACGATGACCTCATCCACCGTGCCGGGGTTGGCGGTCACATAGTAGGTGGTATCGAAGTAGATCAGCGGGGTGGTATAGGTGTCGCCATAGCCCAACAGATTCCATGACTCATAACCAGCGCTCGTATGCCAGCCGATTACACCTTCAGAGATGGCGGCGGGCAGCTGGGCCGAAAGTACCGTGGAAGTATGGTAGTTCACGATGACCGTGTCCTGTGCGGTCGGCATCACCGCCTTGCCCTTGGAAACCACCACCACATCGAGGGTATCGTTGTAGGTCAGACGGTCTTGCGGCAGTTTCGTGGCCCACACCTTGATCGTGTAGTTGTCGTCCTGATAGAGCTGGTTGTTGGTAAAGTCATAGATATTGTTGAACGCGAACAGGGTGGTTTCGTGGCTGTGCAGCGTGTCGGTGAAGTTCTCCGTGACAGTAGTACCGCCATTCACCGTATAGTGCAGCTGGATGGGCGGCACAATGTCAGTGGTACCGTTGTTGGTGATCTTCAAGGTCAGATGCTCGTGGCCGAGGTCGCAGTCGGAGACGGGGTTCACCAGTTCCAGTACGGCGACATCATTCACGAACGGGGTATCCACCACCGCACCAAGCATGAAACGACCGGTGAGCTGCGGAACATACGTACCGTTGCTCAGGTAGAAGAATGTGGAATCGCGAAGCGGGGTCTCAACCTGGGCACACAGATAGTTACCGTGGGAGAGCATCTCCAAGCCCACATAGAACTCACCCGTGGTGTTCGTCAAAGCGAAGTTGTAAATCGGAATCTCGTTCCAAGCACCCTGCTGCAGCGTGCCGAAATCCACCACTTGGGAAGTGGCCAGGACATTGCCGTCGGCATCGGCCACGAAAGCCTTGAAGCCGTTCTCGGGATCCGCGATATAGGTCTGGTCGTAGTAGTATTTCACCGCCCGCACGGCCAGCTCCTCGTTGGTCTTGTAGCGCACGCAAGGACGGATAATGTTGTTATAGTCACCTATCAGCTGGATGAAGGTGGTGGTGTCGGCGATATTGGCAACCGTCGCGTTGGTCACCATACGCCAGTGCTGGGCGTTGTTGATATTGTGCTGGTCGTCGGCGCAGCGCACCTCCACGTCCTTGAGTCACGCTGTACTGATGGTCGGGGAAGGTGACAACGGTCTGGGCGTTGGCGGCCAAAGACGGAATCGTAATCGTATCGTGCCATTGCTCGGCAGCACCAGTCACGGTCAGATAGACTTGAATGTTGGACTGCGTTTGCGAGCCGTCGTTGCGCACCAGGGCACTCACCACGTCACGCATCTGGTAGCCCGTCGGGTTCTCACCAGCAGCGTAAATTTTGCTCACCGCGATGTCGTTCGGATAGAGGCTACGCACGCGAATGCGGTCGATGTTGAGGTTGTTGCCGTTCTTGGAGGTAGCATCAAAAGCAATATAGACACAGTTACTCGTGGCGTAGTTGGAAAGGTCATACCAGTAGCGCTCCCAAGTGGGAGTTGTGGCCGACTGTTTGTAACGTTTGATGGGAGCGGTGGTCTGGCCCTGCGGGGTCAGCGCGGTATAAGTGACACCATTGTCGGTGGAAATCTTCACCGTCATCTCATCATTCTTGTTCGAAGTAGCATTGTCATGGGCGAACCACAGCTCGAGAATCGGGTCGTGGGAACCAGCGAGAACCGTCACAGGCAGTACGGCGCGAGAAACCGTATTGGCTGCAAAGCTCTTGGAATTGAAGAACATACGACCGATACCATAGACGGGCATGATGGTCGGGTTCACACCTTCGCCGTTCTGGAACGACCAGTTACCAGCACCGCTGACCTGCTCAATCGTCCAAGTTTGCCATGTTCCGTTGCTGAAATCCTCCTCATAGTCGGGGATGATGTATTCCAGCGTGAAGTTCTGGCTCAAAGTGTCATTGGCGTGTTGGCTGTCACTGGGATAGTTGATGATGATGGTGAAGTCAACCGGCAGGTTGCTCGGAATCACAACGCCAGAGGTCAGCACCTTGTCCATTGAGTTCAGCGGAGCCAGCGAACCAGCGTTCACCGTCACCGTCTCATTAAGGTTCAAGGAAGTGGACTGAAGCAGAATAGTAGCGGGGGTGGAAGCGAAGTTAATCGTTGAACCACCCTTGTTGGTGATTTTCACCGTAATATCGTAGGAAGTCTGGGGACATTCACCCAGCGCGGGGCTCACGATAGAGGTGAGCTCCAGGTCGTAGGCGGGGATAACGTCCGCGTATGCACCCATGTAGGTGAGCTCGGAACGATTGATGTCGCGGATATCCTTCAACACGGAAGGTTGACGCCAGCACTCCAAGCCAGACATCGGGTCGGGAAGCAGGCTCTCATTTTCATTAGCGATGGGAGGCATGACGGAGATGTTGTCGGTCAGGGTGGTGATGGCGTTCTCCAATTCGGCAATCGAACTGCGGGCCACCGTCTTGAAAGCGACCACACCGGAACCGGAATAGAAGTCGTTGTAGCCACCCGTTGCCGTAACACTGCCGTTGAGATACAACGGATAGTCCGTGTTGTCCGAGTTGACGGTTTTGTTCAATAATATATTATTGTATGCATACACATTTGCATTGGAACCAGTGATTGAAGCGTACAGCGAAGCCGTATTGCTGTAAGGAGCGTCAGATTTCACCAGCACGCTGTTGTTGACCACATAGAGGTTGTTACTGTTGTTAATCTGGATACCATAGCTGTTGTCGGCAGTCACCGGATAGAAGATCACCTCGTTGTTAGCAATATAGCCGTCCATATTGACAGGGCTGGCACCCCCGGTATGAGTGGAGGCACTATTGGTAACATAGATGGCAGCAGAACCGTTACCCGCGTGGATACGGTTGTTGCGGATGAAGTAATCCTGCAGCGTGGCATTAGTCAAGTAGATAGCATACTCCAGCTTGGTCACAGAATCCACCAAGTTGCCGTCAATATCAATACCGGTCGGATAGCTGGCATGAACAGCGGCGAAGTTCAGCGGGTTGGAAGAGGAGACCTGCTTGATGTGGTTGTCGGAGATAATACCGTTGGTGTAGCTCAGACATATACCTCTGTAACAAGAAGTTATATCGCAGTTATCCACCACCAAGTAATTCCGCTTGTTGTTGGCACCCACATAATAGACACCGGCATTGCCGCCGTTCATCGTACAGTTGCGGAAAGTGATTGAATCGACCACCGTGTTTGCAGCCACCGTGCTTGCAACAGCCGCCGAACGAACCACCGCGCAGCTGTTGAAGTCCATGGTGTTGGTATTGTGGGTATTGATGTGACAGCCCTCGAACAGGATGTTGCGGCTGCCGTTACCACGCACCACCACACCTCTCGACACGGTGGTGTCATTCGCCTGGAGAGTCAAGTTCTTGAAAATGAAGTCCCTGACGTTCACCAAGGTCACCGCACCGTAAGTGGTAGCACCGTTGTCGATGCTGTCATTCACGATGATGACGCTGTTCACGTCGTCACCCTGGAAGGTGATGGTATTGGTTGCCGACTGCCCGATGTAGTTCTCGTGGAAGTCGAAGCCGGAGTAGGTGCCGGGCCGCAGATGGAACACGGCAGGACCTCCAAGTCCGCAGAAATTCAGGGCTTCCTTGACGGCCGTCATATTCGGGAAGTCCGGATTCGTGCCACCCACGGTGTAATCGCCTTGCAGCAGGCTGTCACAGGCGTAGGGGGCGATCTTAATGGTATCGTTGGAATGGTAACCATCCGTCTGACCGTTACGGGTGGACACATAAACCGTCACATAGTTGTAGCCGTGGCTCGGGGTAAAGGTGCCGAGCGGGAGCGACGACGGAATGTCGAAGCAGATGTTGCCCGTCCAGTTGAACGTGGTGGGTTGCTGGGTAATCACCCCTGCCTCGTTGCGCACCTCAATCTTGAAAGAGCCGGAGGTCATCTCGTTGGTTCCGGGGGAGTTGGCTGCATCGCTTCGGTTGGTGAAGAAGACGCTCACATCCTGCGGTTGATTAGTAATCAGACAGTGAGGCATAGTATTCAAACTGTCAAGCCGCACATCGTTGTAATGGATATCGGTGTAGTCGTGGTGGGCCACCAGGAAAGTGTCGAAACGGGTCTTGCTGCCGTGAGTATCTTCCATGTAGATATGGTAGTAGATGGTGTCAGCATAACAAATGGCTGGCAGTTCCCACTGGGCATCCACCGAATGGATGGTGTCGTGACCGGTATAGGAGTTAGCAGTCGTATATACATTGTTGGAGAAAGCGTTGGTATTGGGAACAATGACAGTCGGACCGCTGTTAATCTCATAGCTAAACACCACAGAACTCAAGTTAACCGTGTCGTTATCCGTAAGTTTCGCTTTAATCGTGTACGGACCGAGGTTGTTTGTAAAAGAGTTGTTGGTGTTATAATAGAACGGCGCCTGCATCAGGATACGCGGAGGGATGAGCTCGCAGTTGGCGAGACGGAAATCGAAATTATCCACAAACCAACCTGCGCAAGTTTCTGTGCCGGAAGTTGATGGGGACGCCTTGTTCACACGGAACTGAAGACGAAAATGGGTGGGAGCGGAAGCACCCGATTCCACAAAGATGGCCCTTGACAAGTCAAGCATCTCATGGTGCCACCACGTATTGTTCGGCACAGCAGTCAAGCTGTTTTGTGCCCAATTCGAGTAAACGACATGGGAGAAACGACCACCTGTGATGTAGGTGGTACCCATCGCCTCACCGAAATACATCAGGTAGTTGCCTGCGTTATTACTGGTAAAGTTCAGCATCTTCCACTGCCCCCAGTTGTAGTTGCCATCGGCATCGACTCCCTGGGCGACCTGACAATAGATGTATGCATTGTCCAACTGGTGCACCTTGCATATATGGTCGAAATCGAAATAGACATGATTGACATTCATGTTGCCGTATGACAACGGAATGGCGGGCGTACTAAGGCTGGAGTTACCAGACGCGTTGTACACCGGCGTGCGATACGCCTTGGGCGAGGACTTGTAAATCTGGGTGTAGTTCTGGGTCCAGTCGTCATACGAGATGCCAGGACCAATAATACGCCAGTCGCCCTGCCCGCCACCAAGAGTGCTCGTATGAGCAGGGACCATGGTGGCGGTGTCGCCATCACAGGTTTCGAAGTAAATGGTCACCGTGTCCATCGGCTGCGCAAATAGCAACACGGGAACCAAAACAACCATCAGAATGAATAACGCTTTCTTCATATTTCCAATTTTTTTATTTTTTTTCTGTACTATATTGACATTCAATTATTTATCATACAATTTTTCATTATTTGAAGACGTTTTCCCACCTATCCTTACCGTATTTATGCAGGCTTAAAAACCCACTTAACACAAATCTACAAATAAGGGGGCAAAGATATAAAAAAAATCGAATGGGCGGCGAAAAAAAAATGACTTTTTTAGCCACGTAAAATTTCCTCGCATTCTACAATGGAAAGTGCTGACATCAAGCGGATTTTGCGAGGCTTGAAGTTGAAAACGCCACGAAAGTAACCGGAATATTGGGTACGCATTTCCAAAACGGCGCAGCGTTCGCCTTTGGTACGCTCGTTTTCGCGCAGATGACGCATCACCAGATCGACACGCTCCTCGTAGGTAGGTTCGGGGCAGGGCTCGCCATTTCGTAATGCTTTGATCTGGCGGAAAATCCACGGATTTCCGATAGCAGCACGCCCCACCATCACCGCGTCCACGCCGTAGCGTTCCTTGCAAGCCAAAGCCCGCTCCGCGCTGTTGATGTCGCCGTTGCCTATCACCGGGATGGTCATCCGGGGGTTGTGCTTCACCTCGCCGATGAGCGACCAGTCGGCCTCGCCCCCGTACTGCTGCGCCCGCGTGCGCCCATGTATCGTGATAGCCTGAATGCCAACATCTTGCAGCCGTTCCGCCACCTCCACGATGGGCTTGTTGGAGCTGTCCCAGCCTAAGCGGGTCTTGACGGTCACAGGCAGATCCACCGCCTTGACCACCGCCGAGGTGAGCCGCACCATCTTGGGAATGTCTTGCAAAATGGCCGAGCCCGCGCCTTTGCTCACGATCTTCTTCACCGGGCAGCCCCAGTTGATGTCGATAAAGTCGGGCTGCTGGGCCGCCGCAAGCTTCGCCGCCGCGGTCAGCGCCTCCTCGGTACTGCCGAAAATCTGCACCCCGAAGGGCCGCTCGTCATCGGCAAAAGCCATTTTCTGAAAACTTTTTTCGACCTCCCGCGAAAGCGCATCCGAGGAGATAAACTCCGAAATCAGCACGTCTGCACCGTATTCTTTGCAGATACGGCGGAACGCCCGGTCGGTCACGCCCTCCATCGGGGCCAGATAGACCGGAAAATCGAACTGCTGCAAAAGTGCTTTTATCGTCATCATTTTCCGGCGGCAAAAATAATTTTTTTATCTTTGCCGCCTTGAATCAATCAAACAAATATGTCTAATTTTAAAACCAAAAGATATGAAGAAAATTGTAGCTTTGTTCGCTTTTGTAAGCGTATTGTGCTCATTATCAGCACAGAGAGTTAACGAAACGGTCACCATGTTCGGCAAGGACCAACTCCAAGGATTCACCATCAACGTGAGCAACGCACCCGCAAACATCGTCGCAGATGCGTTGGCCGACAAGTTTGAAAACCAGTTTTCGCTGAAAGGCTCCAACAAGAAGGGCTTCCGCGTCTATGAGAACCAAACCTGCAAGGCGTTCGGTGATGCCAACTACGACATCTATTTCACCACCAACACCGTCGGCAAGAAAAACAGCCAATATACGCAAGTGACCCTCGTCGTCACCAACGGTAACCTTAACAGCATCACCTTCTCCAACGACCCCCGCACCTCCCGCAACATCGTCATGTTCCTCGAGAACCTGCCCAACGACGTGGAGGCTTATAAGATCAAACTTCGCATCGAACAGCTCAAAAACGAATTGGCCAACCTCAAAAAGGAGCGTGAGAACCTTGAGAAGAACCGTGTGAAGACCAACGACAAAATCGCCACTACCAGCGAAGAGGCTAAGAAAACCACGGACCAAATTCAGAAACTCACCGCCGAAATCGAAAAGATGCAGGACCAGTTCAACACCAACCAAGACCCCACTCTGAAAGAACAAATCGACAAAGCCAACAAGGACAAACAGGCTCTGCTGAAAACCCAAAGCAGCACCCAAAAGACCCTGCTCAACCTTAACGATGACATCGTGAAGCTGAATAGCAAGCTGGACACCAACGCCAAAAAGACCGCGAACCGCGAGACCGAGCTGAAGACACTTGAACAACAACAGCAACAGCAACAGCAACAACAATAAACCATAGCTATTCGCAATTTTATGGCACAAATCATAGACGGAAAACTGATTTCCGACACCATCAAGACGGAAATCGCCATTTCTGTTAAAGATCTATTGGACAAAGGGTTGCGTGCGCCGCACTTGGCCGCCATCATTGCCGGTGACGACGGCGCAGCCCTCAGCTACGTCAGCAGCATCGAGAAACAGTGCAAGGGCGTCGGCTTCATGTCGTCGGTCTATCACCTCTCCCCCAACATCACGGAGGAGGAGTTTCTCGCCACCATCGATTTCCTCAACAACGACGACGAAATCGACGGTTACATCATCCAGATGCCGCTGCCGAAGCAGATTTCCATCGACAAGGTGACCGCCCACGTGAGTCCCACGAAAGACATGGACTGCTTCCATCCCGAGAACATGGGCAATCTGCTGCTCGGCAAGGAGTGCTACCTGCCGGCCACCCCGCACGGCGTCATCGAGCTGATCCAACGGAGCGGCATCGAAACGAGCGGCAAAAACTGCGTGATTGTGGGACGTAGTAACATTGTCGGTAAACCGCTGTCTATGTTGATGTTACAGAAAAGTATCAACGCCACCGTGACCGTCTGCCACAGCCGTACGGAGAACCTTCCGCAGGTTTGCCGCCGCGCCGACATCCTCATCGTGGCCATTGGACAACCGGAGATGATCACCGCCGAATACGTCAAGGAGGGTGCCACCGTAATTGACGTGGGCATCCACCGCCTCGACGCACCCGACCAGCCCAAGGGCTACCGGCTCTGCGGCGATGTGAAATTCGATGAGGTTTCGAAGATTTGCGGTGCCATCACCCCCACGCCCGGCGGCACTGGTGCGATGACCACTGCATGTCTGCTCCAGAACACGCTAAGAGCCCGGTTAAAAAGGCTTTAGACGTGAGACTTGAGACTTGAGACTTAAGACTTTGGGTGGCAAAATTCCTTAAGTCGTAAGTCGTAAGTCGTAAGTCTCACGTCTCATACTCGGCTCTCCGTGGTCGTTTGGCGGCCGCAGAGGTGCAGGAAATCACAATATTTGCAGGTTTCGGAGTTGTCGGTTTGTGAGAACGGCGTGTTGCGGTCGAAAATCTCGCAGAAGAGCAGATTCAGCCGATCGGACAGCTCCTGATTGAACTGAAGAATGTCCCTTTCATTCAAAATGAGACCCGGAAGCATGTACTTCGGACTGTTCCGATTGACGGCCCGGGTGCTGATAATACCCACTTGCACAGAAGTGGGTTTTTCTTTGGCAACATGCTCATACATCAGCGTGTAGAGCGCCAGCTGGAACAGTTTGTCGTACTTCTTGTCCGTGAAAAGCTGATCCACAGCAGCGGATGAGGCAGCAGAATCGCCAGCGGCGGATTTGCTCCCACCAATGCGCAGATGCGGTTCCTCGACCTTCCCCGTCTTGTAGTCCAAAATCAGCACATCGCGACCGATATGCTGCACGCGGTCCAAACTGCCCGTCAGCCGGATAAAGAAATGCTCACTACCATCAGGCGGAACAATCTTATAATCATGAATATCCACTTTCATTTCGTTGGCCATGATTTTCCACGGCATAGCGACGAGCTCTTGCTTCGCCCGCTCCAGATACTTGTTCACGGTCTCCCCGATGATACGGCGGTTGATGAGCCAATACCCTTGCCCAAAGTCACGGTCTGTCAGGGTTTCGCGACCGGGCAACTTACGGATTTCCGCGCAGATGTCGGCATCGGAAGTGTCAATGTGCTGCTGCAGAATGTCGCTGTACTTTGCCGGATTGGGTTCCGTGATAATTTTATCGAACGCTAACTTATAGACGGCATGGATTACAGTGCCCAACTCGTAAGCCTCCAAATGGTCGGAAAGCAGCGGCGTCTCGCGAATCCGCATCAGATACTGGAAATAGAATTTCAGCGGGCAAGCAATGAAGGTTTGCAGCGACGAGGCCGAAAACTTGAACCGATGCAGCATTTCCAGCACCTCATCGGTTTTGGGTATCGAAATAGGCGTTTTTTCCGGCAAATCAAGGGCGAAATCGAGATTTTGGGAATGGATTTCCACCACCTCTTCGAGTTTTTGCGACACCACCTCGTATTCCAACTGCGAGATGAGCCGACTCTTCTCCGCAAGGTTGACATCGGAAGCATTGTTGTAAATAAGTGTCACGTTTTCAGCTCGTTGCAGAAGTCTGAAAAAGTGGTAGGCATACACCTGATCCTGATAGAGGTAGTTCGGCAATGCTTCCTGCCCGCCGAATTTGTACTTGAAATCGAACGGGAGCAACGAGTTGTAGGAGATGCCCTTCGGCAGCACTCCCTCGTTGACCGAAAGCATCACCACATTCTTGAAATCCAGCATTCGGGTTTCCAGAAGCCCCATCACCTGCAACCCTTTGTCGGGGTCGCCTTGGATGGTGATGGCGATGTCCTGCACCACCTTTGAGACCGAATATTTGGCGAAAGCGTAGTCCACCACCTCATCCTCGGCAAAATGTGCATCGAAAAAGGTCTGCAAGTCAGCCAATTTGAGGATAACTTCGCGCCACAACTCCTGGTAAAGCCGTTCGGTCGTCACCGATTCGGCATACTCACAAAAACGTTGCAGTACAGCGGGCAACCGACGGCCGATGTCCGTCTTGGGAAGGTTTGCAAAGATCTCTTTGTGAGGGAGTTGCGAATAGTGAATCACAGTCGGGAAATAGAACGGTGACGGCTTTTGCGCCCGCAGCAGCTCGTGGTCCCAAAGCCGTTCCACGTCCTCGCCGCTGAACATCAGCTCCGCAGATCCGTCGGGGGTCAACGCGAACGCCGACTCATAAATCCCCATTACCTGCTGCAGGATGTTGCTCACCGGTGTCGCCTCGAAGGGGAATCCCATCGTGGCGTTAATCTTCACATTGTCAGGCTTATAGGAGACGGCAGCAGCAGGTTCTCATCCGCGAGCACCACCGCCGTGTCCGACATATCCACCAAACCGTCGCTCCCGGGCGTTTTTTGCGCCTTGATGCGCTCCACCTCCCGAATCGCGCCGTAAATCTGCCGCATATTCTTGGATGTGGCCACAATTGACACTTTTTTGGGTATTGAAGCGAAATTCTGCTCGTTGAAGAGCAACTTTTTGGGGTCCAACCCCAACTTTTCGCAATTTCGGCTGATAAAAAACGACGTTTCCCGCTCGCGGTAAGGCAGATGCGCCTCCTCCGCGATATGGCAGTAGAACGGGTCAATATCGAAGTAAATCTCAGTATGAAAATGCTCTTTCAGGTAGTAGATAATCTCCAATTCCGAAGGCGACAGGGCGTAGAATCCGGCGAAAATCAGCCGTTTGAAGGGCAAATTATGGGCGTACTCCGAGATATGCTCGGCGCAGTCTCGGTAGATCATCCCTTCGTAAGCCTCCTTCCGAGTTTGCAATAACTCCTTGTATTGCAAGTAGATATCCGCAAGCAGATCATTAAACAGAATTCGTTCGCGGTCGGTTTCGGACATCTCCTCTTTCCCGAACGGAATCTCAAACTTGGCAGCATCAGCGAACTCCCGCAGGCAAGCAGGCACATCCTGCAGCTGCATGTCCATGTCGCTAATGTCTTTCAGGAAAGCGGTGCCCCACGAGAGCAGCTGGTGGGTTTCGAAGCGGCCGCCGGGGAAGTTTCGTGTGAGCTCGTGCAGGCGCAACAGCTGTGTGACGGCATCCACCACCTTGAGCGGCGAAAGCCATGCCACGAATTCCTCCATGGGGAAGATTTCCGGCACGAACATCGGCTTGCCGCCGCCTGCATGGTGTAGTCCCTGCAGCAGCAAACGCCTCGCACGACGGTTGGGCAAAATCACCGCCACCTCGTGCAACAGAACGTTGGCATCTGCCAAGACACAACCTATGATTTGCTTCAAAAACGTGTTACTCATCTTCGATAATGCTTTGTAATAGGAGTGTCGCCATTCCTGGCGACTTTTCAGCGGCAGGAATGCCGCTGCTCCTACAATTGCCAGTTGATGGGTGTCTTTCCCATCGACATCAGAATCTCATTAGCCCGCGAGAAGTGTCGGCAACCGAAAAAGCCGCGCGAGGCGGACAGCGGAGACGGGTGCGGAGCCGTGAGCACATAATGCTTGCGAGTATCGATAAGATGTTGTTTCTCAATGGCATAATTACCCCAAAGGAGGAAAACGAGCCCCTCGCGCTGTTCCGACAGCCGCTGGATAGCACAGTCGGTGAAGGTTTCCCAGCCGTGACGCTGGTGCGAGCCCGCCTGATGCGCCCGCACCGTGAGAGTAGCGTTAAGCAGCAACACGCCCTGTGCCGCCCACGACTGCAGGTTACCGCTCATCGGAATGCGGAAGCCCACGTCAGTGCTCAGCTCGCGGAAGATATTCTGCAACGACTTGGGAATCGGCACGCCATCTTGTACCGAGAAGCACAAGCCGTGCGCCTGCCCCTCGCCGTGGTACGGGTCCTGGCCGATAATCACCACCTTCACCTGCTCGAATGGCGTCGAGTTGAAGGCGTTGAAAATCATCGGTCCCGGCGGAAACACCTGGTAGTGCTTCTTCTCCTCCACCAGAAAAGCTTTCAAATCAGCGAAATACGGAGCCTGAAACTGGTCCCAGAGAACCTTTTTCCACGATTCCTCAATATTCGGATTTATTGCCATAAACCTTAAACCTTAAACCTTAAACCTTAAACCTTAAACCTTAAACCCTAAACCTTAAACCCTAAACCTTAAACCTTAAACCCTAAACCTTAAACCTTAAACCTTAAACCTTAAACCTTAAACCTTAAACCCTAAACCTTAAACCTTAAACCTTAAACCTTAAACCCTAAACCCTAAACCTTAAACCCTAAACCTTAAACCCTAAACCTTAAACCTTAAACCTTAGTGTTTGAAATGCCGCACGCCCGTGAAGACCATCGCAATGCCCAGCTCGTTGCAGGCCTTGATGGAATCTTCGTCGCGGACACTGCCGCCGGGTTGGATGATGGCCGTCACGCCGTATTCCGCCGCCATCTTCACCACATCGTCGAACGGGAAGAAAGCGTCGCTGGCGAGACAGAGATTCTTCGTAAGTCCCTTTGCCTTAGCCTCTTCCAAGGCGATATGAGCAGCACCCACGCGGTTCATCTGTCCAGCACCAATGCCGGCAATGCAGCCGTCGCAGGCCACCGTGATGGCATTGGAGCGCACGTGCTTGCAAATCGTCATCGCAAGTTTCAAGGTTTCCATCTCCTCGGCAGTCGGGGCCTTCTCGGTCACCACATTCAGCTCATAATCCTCAAAACGCTTACGGTCAAGGGATTGGCAGAGCATGCCGCCCGCCACGCTGACGTACATTTTCTCGTCGGCGTTATTTTTGTCCGTGCTGAAGGTCATCAGCCGGATGTTCTTCTTGGTGGAGAGATGGTCGAAGGCCTCCTGCGTGAACGAGGGCGCGAGGATGATTTCGAGGAAGACGGGCTTCATTGCCTCAGCAGTTGGCAGGTCAATTTCGCGGTTCGAAGCCACTATGCCGCCGAAAATAGAGACGCTATCGGCCTCGTAGGCGCGAGTCCAAGCCTCCAACGCATTCTCGCCGATGCCCACCCCGCAGGGATTTTTGTGCTTCACAGCCACCATCGTCGGGCGGTCGAACTCCCGCAGAATCTGCAAGGCTGCATCAGCATCTTGTATATTGTTGTAAGACAACTCTTTACCGTGCAGTTGTTCCGCCCAGGCCACCGAATAGCCCTGTTTCTTTCCTGCATAGAAGGCCGCCTCCTGATGCGGGTTCTCACCGTAGCGCAACGACTGCTTCTTGGTGAATGTAAGCGTCAGATTCTCAGGCTCTTTCTCACCCACTTTCTCCGTCAGATAGGTGGATATGTAGGTGTCGTAGGTGGCAGTGTGACGGAAAACCTTGGCAGCCAGACGACGGCGGGTCTCCAACGTGGTATCGCCATGGGCCTTCAGTTCTTCCAAAACCGTGGCATAGTCGTTGTGATCCACCACCACCGTGACGAATGCGTGGTTCTTGGCCGCGCTGCGCAACATAGAGGGACCGCCGATGTCGATATTTTCGATGGCATCCTCGAACGTAGTTCCCTCTTTCTCAATGGTTTGCTTGAACGGATAGAGGTTCACCACCACCATGTCGATGGGGGCGATGCCGTTGTCTTCCATTTCCTTCACATGCCCGGGATTCGTGCGCACAGAGAGCAGACCGCCGTGCACCTTGGGATGCAGGGTCTTTACACGACCGTCCATAATTTCCGGAAAACCGGTCACTTCGCTGATGCCGATGGTGGGAACGCCCGCGGCCTCCAACGCCTTGCGAGTGCCGCCCGTGGAGATGATTTCAAAACCTAATTTCGTAAGTTCCTGAGCGAAAGGCACTACGCCTTCCTTATTGCTCACACTGATAATCGCTCTTTTCATATTTCTGCATTTCAAATAAAGCGCAAAGGTACAAAAAATACGGGAGCGAAACACTATTTTCGTATTTTTGCCGTTAAATTTAGACGTAATGTAAAGACGCAATATTTTGCGTCTCTACCCAACCCCAAACCTTAAACCCTAAACCTTAAACCAATATGAACAAATATAAGGTACTACTGGGAATGTTCGCGACAATGCTGGCCGTCTTTACAGCGACAGCGCAGTCGAAAGTGACGCTGACATTCCAAAACGCCTCAACACAGGAGATTGAGGTCAGCGCGGCTGGAAAGATCTACTTTTCAGACGATTACATGTATATTGACGACGGGACAGCGCTCCCCTACTCTTTCGCGGTGAGCGACATCCGCAAGATGACCTTCGGCGAGGGGGTCGGGATTCAAGACATCGTGACCGAAGCGTTCAAGGTCTATCCCAATCCCGTGCATAACGAGCTGTATGTCAACGGAAATGAATTCGGTTCCTACCGCTACGCACTCTACTCCATCGACGGGCGGATGCTGCAGCAAGGCGAGGTCGGGAATGGGGAATCCATCCATACGAGCGATATTCCGGCAGGCTTATACATCTTGAAAATCAACAACACATCACTCAAAATCAACAAGTTATGAAAAAGCAAATCTTTCTGACCCTCGTGTGCGTGATGAGTGTGTGTATGTTGGGTGCGCAGGAATATTATCTGCACACACACCGCAACGGCAATATCATCTTCGAGAAGAAAATCAGCCAAATTGACAGCATCAACCTGCTGAATAACAGCGCGATATTCAACGTCAATGGTAGTTACACCTCCCTGCCGTTCTCCGAAATCGACAGCGTGACCTTCAGCAACGACACGCTGATGCCCACCTACGACATCTATATTATATACAACGGCACGACCGTCAACATCACCAACCCGTTAGCAGCCTCGGGCGTGACCATCACCGACAGCGCGGCTTACGTGACTGTGGTCTCCACGGCAGGTTTGACCGACATCACCTACCACCTTTCGGGCACCACCACGGACGGTTCCTTCAAAATCAGCAGCGACAAGCGATTCAACGTCTCCTTGGAGGGTGTTTCGATTACAAGCACCACCGGAGCGGCTATCAACTCCGTGATTGACAAGAAGATGACGGTAATCCTTACCGGCACCAACTATCTGAAAGACTGCGCCAACGGCTCACAGAAGGCCGCGTTCTACAGCAAAGGGCAGGTTTTCTTCAACGGCAGCGGCACCCTCACTGTCGAGGGGAAAACCAAACACGCCATCTCTTCGGGTGACTACATTGAGATTTACGGCGGCAACATCGTTGTAACTTCCGCTGTATCAGACGGTCTGCACGGCGATTACATCCGGATGCACAACGGCAGCGTCACCGTGTCGGGCACCACCGGCGACGGACTTGACGGCGATACGGGATTCATCGAAATCAATGGCGGCACGCTGAATGTGACCGTGGCCACTGCCGACACCAAGGCCGTGAAGTGCGACAGCATCCTGACCATCAACGGCGGCACGATTACCATTACCGCTTCGGGCGCGCAAACCAAGGGGCTGAAGAGCGACCAGACTATCACCATCAACGGTGGCGACATCACCATCACGGCTTCGGGCGCGACAGTGATGGAGACCGTGGACGGCGTGAATGATCCGTCGTACTGCTCGGCCATCGTCACCGACGGCGAGGTGCACCTCAACGGTGGCAATCTGACCATCACGTTGCCGACGAGCAACAACGGCGGCAAGGGCATCTCCGCCGATGGCAGTGTCTTCATCAACGGCGGCACGGTAAACATCACCACAGCGGGTTCGGGCGCGGCATACACCGTCTCGGGCTCCACAAAAGACTCATACTCTTGTAGTTGCATCAAATCCGACGCACACCTTCATATCACCGGTGGCGACATCACCTGTAGCAGCGGCGGCGCGGGAGGCAAGGGCATCCGCGCCGACAGTTCCATCGTCATCGGGGCGGTGAATGCGGCTGATTCGCTGCTCACGCTCAATGTTTCCACGTCCGGTGCACGCTTCACCGTTTCCGGTGGCGGCGGTGGTTGGCCAGGACCAGGCGGCGACAACAGCGACTACTGTAACCCGAAAGCCATCCGCAGCGGCGGCAACTTGACCATCAACAGCGGCATCATCACCGTCACCTGCACACAGAGCGGCGAGGGCGGCGAAGGCATCGAGAGCAAAAACATCCTGAATATCAACGGCGGGCAGCTCGAAATCTCGTCCACCGGCGACGACGCCATCAACGCGGCCAACTACCTCTATATCAACGGCGGCACGACCTACGCCACCTCCACCAACAACGACGCCATCGACTGCAACGGCCCGATGTACATCACGGGAGGTTTCACCATCGCGGCAGCCAACCATGCTCCTGAGGAGGCCTTCGACTGCGACAACTACACGTTCGGGATCACGGGCGGCACCATCGTCGGCACTGCCCCGAGCGGCATGTACTCGAGCCCGACGGCCAGCGCCTGCACGCAGCACGCGCTCAAATACACGCACGCGGGCAACAACGCCGTCCAGCTAATCCGCAACAGCGATAACGAAGTCATTCTGACCTTCAAAGTCCCCTCCATCAGCGGTGGCGGCGGTCCCGGACCTGGCGGCGGCGGTTCATCGGCCATCATGACCTTCAGCAGCCCCGAGTTCGTCCAGGGCACCTACACGTTGAAGTACGGCGGCAGCATCACCGGCGGCACCAACTGGCACAATTACTACACGGGAGCCACCTACAGCGGCGGCAGCAGCAAGACCGTCACCGTGGGGTCGTCGTTCTCGGTGGTGACGGCGAATTAATATCGTTGTATCGGGCGAATTACACAAACGGCGAATCCAACCGTAGAGCCGTCATAATATGGCGGCTCTACATACATTTAATGCAATACCGTAGCCAGAATCTCCAATGAGTCGATTTTCCGGATCTGCTCGTTGTGCATCTGGAGGTAGGCAACGAGACCCTTCAACAGGGCAGTACGTAAAGTTCGGTTGACGGGCACGGGCTCGCGTTGATTCAACAACAGATGCAGATAACGGCTCTGCGGCTGCGTCAGGATGCCGGCATCTTCGATGAAGAAGGGCTGGAAACGGCACTCCTGTAGGGAAAAATACGGGGTGTTGTCGGTGAAATTGTCTTCCGGCTCATAACCCATCACGCGACTGAGACGCAACAGGAACCGCAGCGGCAGTTCAGCCATGTTTTCTTGTGCACCGTGTACTTTCGCGATCTCATCCTGCAGGAAATCGAACAAGACCTCATCCTGCCCCGAATCCATCAACAACTTATAGAGTATCTCGTTGTAAAACAATAAGATGGAACTCTTCGCTGGGTCATAGTACATCGGAACATCCGCCCTTCGCGGGGTAATGTCCTTCAGATACTTCAGCGAACTCTTGCTGTGGTCGTCGTAGGAGATGTCCATCATGGCCAACGGGGTGAAATAGGAGGCCGCGAAACGGTTGTTCTTCCGGAACGCATTTTTCACGATAAACGACTGGTTACCTTGCTGTTGCGTGAAAATCTTCACAATCAGCGAGGTGTCGCCGTATTTGGTGGCGTGCATTACGATTCCGGGAGTGGTGACAATCATATCTTAATTGATGAACACGAACTTCGTGACTATCTTATCTTTGCCCTCATCATCGGAGACCATCACGTAATAGACACCGGTGGCGGGGCGGTTGCCGTGGAAGTCTTTGCAGTACCAGACCAGCTGGCCGCCTTCGCTGTAGCCCTGCCAGACCAGCTTTCCGGAGCTGTCGGTAATCTTACACAACGAATTGGCCTTCAGCCCGTTGACGGCTACTGCGCCGGTATAGCCGTGGGGAACGGGATTGGGATATATCGGCAGGTCTTCGTAAGTTTCAAAACCGCCAGTGGCCGTGCCCTTGTAGCTGACCAGCCCGTTGGAGGTGGCAAAGAAGACCTCGCCGGTTAAATCATTGACGTTGATATCCACTATCTGATTGGAGAACAGCGGGTTGTCCTCGGCAGTAAAATGCAGCAGCTGCTCCTGACCGTTCTCACTCATCAGGAAAACACCAGCCTTGTTGGTGCCGATCCATTTGCGGTTGGCCCCATCCACGGCAATTGCGGTAACCTCCTCATATTCAAGCAAAACGGATACATAACCATCCTGCTCCAACAGAATATTCCGGGGATAGACACCTCCGTCGAAAACTTTGCTCGGGTAGTAAATCACCTTCACGCCCTTGTCAGTGCCGATCCAAATCTCCCCGTCGTGGTCCTCGGCCATGCAATAGACGGTGGAGGAGGTCACCTCAGCAGCGGCGTTCATGTCGATTTGGGCAACACGGTCATCACCGACATTGTCGTAGGTGCCGTTGTCCTTATAGGCAATCAGAGAGTACTTCACGCCGGCACGCGGGAAATTCATCCATTTGTAGCCGCGGGAATCCACCAGCAGCTTGTCGGCCACCACCTCCCCGATCGAGGTTGCCCCTAAATAAGAGGCGATATTATACCGATGCCACGTGCCGTCGGGTTCCAGCATCTTCAACATCGTATTGCAGTAACTATTTGTCACCCAAAGATTTCCTTTCTTGTCATACTGAAGACCCGAGACATATGTCGAACCTGTAGAAACGGAATCCAAGAGGGAATTGGCGGCATTATAATGCTCCACCGGATTATGGTCTTTGCATTTGAAAATACCGTTGCCCCACGACGCAACCGCCCATTCAGACTCGTTTTTCGGGTTGATGGCCACATTCGTCAAATCGTAGGTGGGTTTATCGGGATCGAAATGCAGAAAATCCGAGCTGTTGCACTCCCATTCCTGGTTCTGATACCAACTGAGCGCAGGGTAACGGTAGCCGGGCGCGTACGCCGTGGAGGCCATGCGCGTGCCATGTACCGCCGCCACAACCCCGTTTTGCGAAACAATCCGCTCCACATAATCCATAAACGGCCCCGACGTCTCAAAAAACTTGTGCGAGAAATAGGTCATATTGCTCTGTACCAGCCCGTAAACATGATCCGCCGACCAGATATTGCCACCGTCCAACACGGCCTCGCGAACATCCGGATAGTTCGGCGACTCATACCACATAGCAAAGTAATAACGCTCCGCATCCGCATTCAACAACTCCACCCCATCCCAATTGCAAACCAGCAGCGTGTCATGCTTCGAAGCCATATATTTCACTTTCAGATAACTCTTTCCCGTTGACTCCCAGTCATTTACCGCCTTTACATACAACGTATCCTGGCCGTCTTCCTCATCCTCATCGGCAATTTTCACGGCGAAAATACGGTCGGCGGCAGCAGCCAGAAACGACACATTCATCTCATTCTCCTGCTCCCACTGCGAGAAATCATTGACTATCGGCGAGTTTTTGGCGATGCTATAGACCCCCTCAGTGGTCGAGATGTAATACCGCTGCCCCGCAAGCGCGATGTCCGTGGGCGTGAACTGCCGACCCTCGCGCTTCGTGAACCACGTGTCGGTAATCACCTTGTCGGACAAATCCAAAATCACAACGCCGAACGGATAGACGAGGTACAACTGTCCGTCCAACTCGCGACACACCTGCAACCGCTTGGAACCCGTCAGCGACTTGTCCTTCACATCCCGAACATTCACAATCCGGTCATCCTGAATCAAGTCAATATTGCCATTACTATAACTGATAACCAGTATGTTATAAACATCGTCGTGAAAAATCCGGACGATGTCGATATCCGAAAGTCCCTCCACTTTTGTCCAAGTGGAAGTCTCGGGCTGCTCGTCATAGATGGAGCTTTTATCTAACAGCATCAGCCCGTTGACGGAAGCTGCATAGACGGTGGTGGCATCCGTCGCAACAGACACGAACTTGTTCATGGCCGTATGCGCCTGAAAACTCCCGATAGCCGACTGCGCAAAGCTGACCACGGCAAGCAACTGCATAATAATCAACGCAATACATTTCTTCATAAGGCTGTATTTCGGTAAATGTCGGATTTCTTGAGGTTATAAGCGGGAATCAGCGAGGTTAACAAACTGATTACCAATATTGTAAATAACACTATCACGATGTCGGAAAAGCGGATTTGTACGGGATAGTAGGGGATGATGTAGTGTGCGCCGCCACCGCCCAATTTCACGATGTGGAAGGTTTGCTGCAGGAAACATATCAGCGCACCGAGCAGCGTGCCGGCCAGCCCGCCCAACGCGGAAACCATTATTCCTTCTACCACGAACACTTTCTGTATCAGCGATTTGGAAGCACCCATACTGAACAGAACGGCCGTGTCGGTTTTCTTTTCCAGAATCAGCATACCCAACGCCCCGATGATGTTGAAGGCCGCGAGAATCAGGATAAAA
Source organism: uncultured Bacteroidales bacterium (assembly GCA_905235135.1). GTDB lineage: Bacteria > Bacteroidota > Bacteroidia > Bacteroidales > WCHB1-69 > F23-D06. The sequence goes on along the minus strand of CAJOKR010000055.1, from coordinate 11,663 downwards.
GCGAGAATGAGGTAAATCATGAATTTCTCCGACTTCATGGTTTTGTAGAGCGAATCTTCCTGTTCCCGCTGGTCTTTTACCACGTATTTATCCCCCACAATATCCACGATTTGCTTGCGGATTTTGCTGCTGTTCGCCCCATCTTTGAGCTGGATTTCCACCGAGGTTACCTCGCCGTCGTAGTTCATCAGCTCGCGAACGAACGAAATCGGACAGAAGATGTAATTCTCGTCATAATTAGTGTTGGTGCAGAGCACGCCATTGGGGATAACATACTGGGTATTAAAGGCATCCGTCGGATTGGCAAAATTCTTCTTCGTGCGTTTGGGGTAGTACATCTCCATGAGCTTGTAGCTCAACAGGTTGATTTCCAGTTTGCCCGCCGCGCCGGTGCCCATAATCGCGCAGGGCTGTCGCAGCTTGTAGAGGGCCGTGTCGCCGTCTATCAACATGCCGTCGAAACCGTTGGTCTGGAAATAGCTGTCGGGAACGCCCTTCACGTAAAGCAGCTCCTGACGGTCATCGTAGTTGGCTAAGGACATATCGCAGACAATCTCGTTAACCACCTTCACGTCAGGAAGTTGACTGAGCTGTTGAAGCGGAAAACTGTCGGTAGCGAACGATTTCCCTTCGCGCAAAGTCACCTCGTAGTCGGCGTGGAGGGCGTTGAACCAGCCGCCGATAATATCGGACATGCCATTAAACACGGAAAGCACGACCACGAGCGCAGCAGTGCTCACCATGATGCCGATCATGGAGATTCCGGAGATGACGTTGATGATATTATGCTCCTTTTTGGAGAAAAGATAACGCCATGCAACGAAAAATGCCGTTTTATTCGTCGTTTTGGCCACTATTTTTTCAGAAGTTCGTCAATCCGCTCCAAATAGTCGAGCGTGTCGTCCAAGAAGAACTCAAGAGCCGGAACCACCCGCAGTTGGTTGCGCACCTGCTGTCCAAGGCGGTAGCGGATGTCCTTTGTATTTTCTCTTATCAGACTGATAATCACCTCTTTGTCTGCCGTATTGTAGATACTGAGGTAAGCACGGGCAATGGAGAGGTCGGATGTGACCGTCACCTTCGTCACGGTAATCATGCACTTATATACGTTGCGGCTGTCAGCGAGGAAAATGTTCGCAAGTTCGCGCTGCAGCATGGACTCAATTTTCTGTTGTCTTGTCGTATTCATCGTCAAAAATTTGAAACGGCAAATATATACAAATTATGAATACAGACAGACGGCAATCCCGCGTGCTGAAAACGGGCCTCTATCCCCTGCATTTCGGGCAGACTCCTTTCACCACATACTCGATGTCCTCGACGGTATAGCCCTCGGGGAGTGCGACTTCCGGCAGGGTGACATCGGTGAGGCAAACCGTGCGGTGACAGACATGGCAGCTGAAATGGACATGCCGCACACCACAAAGCGGGTCGTCAGCGCTCCGCAGGCAGTATTTCTGCGAGCCGGATCCATCATCAATGGCATCGATCAGATGGCTGTCGCTGAAGAGGGTGAGCGTGCGGAAGAGGGTGGATTTATCGACCGTGGGCAGAGCCTCTTCCAGGTCTGCCAAGTTGAAGATACCAGCGAACCCGCGGCAGATGGTGCGCCACAACAGCCGCACCGCCGTCACGCGGATGCCAGCATTTTGTAGGGTTTGTTCTTCTGTTATATTGTTCATATTATCAAGCACTTACAATCATCTCAACTCCATTCCGTGACCGGCGATAGGAGGTCACGGAATCTCGTCCAATCTTCCACGCATCACCTCTATCCTCTCATCGCCCGCATGGCGTTCAATACCGCCAGCACGGTGACGCCCACGTCGGCGAAAACCGCCATCCACATCGTGGCGAGGCCGAGGGCGGCGAGCAGCAGCACGGCGACTTTCACGCCGATGGCGAAAGCGACGTTCTGGCGGGCAATCCGCAGCGTGCGGCGGGCAATCCGGATGGCGGACGCGATCTTGGACGGTTTGTCGTCCATCAGCACCACGTCGGCGGCTTCGATGGCAGCATCACTGCCTAAACCGCCCATGGCGATGCCCACGTCAGCGCGGGCCAAAACCGGGGCGTCGTTGATGCCGTCACCCACGAACGCCAAAAACGTGCCGTCCGGCTTCTCTTGCAAAAATCGTTCCACATAATCCACCTTTTCCGTTGGCAGCAATCCTGCATGGAACTCGCTCAGCGACAGTTTGTTGGCAACATCCTTCGCCACCTCCTTGCGGTCGCCGGTGAGCATCACGGTACGGCGCACACCGAGCTCCCGCAGCTTTGAAATCGCCTCGGCACTGTCTGCCTTTACTCTATCGTTGATGACAATGTGGCCGGCATATTCCCCGTTGACCGCCACATGGATGACGGTGCCGGTAAGGTGGCAGTCGTGCCATTTCGCGCCCACCGCCTCCATCATCTTGGCATTACCGACGCTCACCCACAAATCGCCCACTTTAGCTTTCACCCCATGACCAGCAATCTCGTCCACGTCAGACACTTGGCAGCCGTCGGTAGCTTCATCGGGGAAAGCGTCTCGAAGGGCCGCGCCCACTGGATGGGTGGAAAAGTGCTCCACATGCGCGGCAAGATGCAGCAGCTGCCGTTCGTCGAGAGTCTCAGGGTGAACCGCTTCCACGGCAAACTGCCCGTGTGTAAGCGTTCCCGTCTTATCGAAGACCACCGTATCGACCTTGGCAAGCACATCCATGTAGTTGGCCCCTTTAACGAGAATACCGTTGCGCGAAGCCCCGCCAATGCCACCGAAGAAGGTGAGCGGCACGCTGATGACCAGCGCACACGGACAGGAAACCACCAGGAAGAGCAGGGCGCGGTAAAGCCACACAGGGAAGGCCGTGGCGAAATCACCGGATAAGAGCGGCGGCAGCAACGCCAATGCGACGGCCGAGAAGACCACCACGGGCGTATAAACCCGCGCAAAACGGCTGATGAAGGTCTCGCTTTTCGACTTATGATCGCCGGCATCCTCCACCAAACGGATGATTTTCGATACCGTACTCTCCCCAAAACTCTTGGTCGTGCGCACTTTTACGACCCCGGAAATGTTGACGCAACCGGAAGTCACCTCATCGCCGACCGCCACCTCGCGGGGCACACTCTCACCCGTAAGCGCGATTGTGTTCAGCGCGGTGGCACCTTCCGTGATGACCCCGTCCAACGGCACTTTCTCGCCCGGACGAATAACGATGTTCTCCCCTACCCCGACCTCATCGGGACTGACTATCAGAAGATTACCGTCACGTTCCACGTTGGCCGTGTCGGGGCGAATGTCCATCAGATGGGCGATGCTGTCGCCTTGCCCTCAGCGTACCCTTCGAAAAGCTCGCCAACCTGGAAGAAGAGCATCACAAAAACCGCCTCCGGAAATTGGGTTTCCGCACCGGGCAGGAACCCGATGCAGAGTGCCCCGATGGTGGCCACCGACATCAGGAAATGTTCGTTGAAGGCCTCGCCGTGCGCCAACCCTTCCGCCGCCTCTTTCAGCGTGTCGAAACCAATCAGCAGATACGGCACGAGGTAAACCAGCAGTAGCTGCCAGGTAGTCAACGACGTGTGTTTCTCAATCAGCACCGCCGCAATCAGCAAAACCACCGTAACGGCAATCTTGACAATCTGCTCACGCAAATTATGCTCATGATGATGCTCGTGAGAATGAGACCCTGGCATCCGCAGTGGCCATGTTCGTGTTCAACTTCTTCGTGATGATGATGTTTGATATTTTCCATATTGCTACTTTTTTTCCCGTTAATACACCGCCTCGTTATCGCGGTTATTTTCGGGGGCAAAAGTGGGAAATTCTTTGCGCAACCCAGTTGCAAACGAAACCCCATCACCATCTTTGCAACCCAGTTGCATATTCAGCAGGTCACCGTTTCTTTCCTCGCAACTGCCTGATTCTCGCCTTGTTCTCGGGCTTGTCCGCAAAGAAGAACAGATGCTGGTCCTGCCGTTCCTGCTTGCTCTTCGCCACATGCACCTTCTTGCCGGTATAGGGATCATAGCCGAGGTAATACATCGCCGTGGCGTAGGTCATGGGCGTGGGGGTGAAATCCTGCACCTGGTCGGTCATCAGCCGGTATTGGTGGGTGAGGTCGCAGAGTTTCATCATCTTCTCGACGGTGCAGCCGGGGTGCGAAGCGATGAAATAAGGAATCAGCTGCTGGTTTTTGCCGCATTTCCGATTCTCCTCGTTGAAATCTTTCAAGAAATCGAGGAAATGGTCGAACGAAGGCTTACGCATGAGCGCGAGCACCTCCGCGTCGGTATGCTCGGGCGCGACCTTCAGCCGGCCGGAGACATGGTGACGCACCACCTGCCGGAGGTAGTCGCCCAGACCGAGCATGGCACGCTCTTTCTCATTGTCAGTCAGCAACATATCGTAACGGATACCGCTTCCGATGGTGATGTGCTTCACCCCATTGGTGTTCATCACCTTCTGGTAGAGCGCAGTAACGGGGTGATGGTCGGCGCGCAGATTCGGACATTTTTTCGGCACGAGACACGAAGCGCGGGCACATTTCTCGCACAACGAAAGGTCCGTGCCGTGCATTTTGTACATATTGGCCGACGGACCGCCCAAGTCGCTGATATGTCCCTTGAAATAAGGCCGTTGCACCAGATCCTCCACCTCGCGCATGACGGACGCCTCCGACCGCGAGGCGATGGCCTTGCCCTGATGCGCCGCGATGGCACAGAAGCTGCATCCGCCGAAACACCCGCGATGAATCGTAATCGAATTCTTAATCATCTCAAAGGCGGGAATATCGCCGCGCTTCAGATACTTGGGGTGCGGGGCGTTCTTCATCCGGTCGAACAGCGCGAAACTGTCCATTTCGGCTTCCGTAGCCACCGGAAACGGCGGACGAATCACTACATATTTATCCGTATAAGGCTGAATCAGCGTGCGTTGCACTCGTATGTTCGATTCCTTCTCCATCGCCACAAAATCCTCCCCGTACTTGCGCTTGTCCTTCAATTCCTCCGCATAATCGTGCAACAGAATCGGATTCTCGGATTTGTAGCGGTCGATACTATTATCTATATAAGCGATCTGCGAACATTCGGACAGATGCTCGCGCCAGTCGGGCTGTTGCATCAGCCGCGCTAGCTGCACTATCGGCCGTTCGCCCATACCATAAACCAGCACATCCGCCTGACTGTCAAGGAGTATCGACGGTTTGAGGGTGTCGCTCCAGTAGTCGTAGTGCGAAAGCCGCCGCATGGAAGCCTCCACCCCGCCAAGCACGATGGGCGTGCCGGGGAAAAGCTGCCGGATGATGCGGGAATAGACGGTGGCGGCGTAGTCGGGACGGAACCCAGACTTTCCACCGGCGGTGTAGGCATCATCGCTACGCAACCGTTTGTTGGCCGTGTAGTGGTTGACCATGGAGTCCATATTGCCGGAGGTGACCCCGAAGAAGAGACGCGGGGTGCCGAGTTTCTTGAAATCGCGGAGATCGTCCTGCCAGTTAGGCTGCGGCAGGATAGCCACGCGCAGCCCCTCACGTTCGAGTACCCGCCCGATGACCGCGGCCCCGAACGACGGGTGATCCACGTAGGCATCACCGTTCACGATGATGACATCCACGTAGTCCCAACCCAAATAGTCGAGTTCCTTCTTGGTAATCGGCAGAAAATGTACGGCATCAGCCATGGTCCTTGATTTTTCAATCGGCAAAGATACAATTTTTAGACGTAAGACGCGAGACGTAAGACTTTTGTCATCGTAGAAACGCACCCAGTCATGTCACCACAAAAAACATCAGAGAAGATGTCGAAAAAAAATGTATTTTTGCCGCCTCAAATTTGATAGTGTAGAGCCGCCATAATATAACGGCTCTACCGTCGGGTCCCATAGCTCAGTTGGTTAGAGCAGCTGACTCATAATCAGCGGGTCCAAGGTTCGAGCCCTTGTGGGACCACTTCTTTAGAAAACCGTGGTGTCCCTCAAAAGAAAATACCTGGTAATCCTTTCTCTCGTCGTGTTTCTCGCGGGCGGGATGCTTTCGTGCAAGAACCGCGGGCGCGACAAACAGGAAAGCCAGACGGAGAACGTGACGGTCTGCACTGACAGCACCGCCGTCGAGATCACCGAGCTCGAACAGCTCGACTACGTCAAAATCAACACCCGCGACTATTTTCTCGGGGAAACCGACGGAAAGCCTTACGTGCTGAAGCTCGAATTCGCCACCAAAGCCCAAATCCGGGGAAAATTCTACCCTATCGACTCCACTCAAAGCACCGCCACCCACATCCCGTTCACCATCCGCTGCAACGACAACGTCTATGTGTTGTCGTACGGCAAGAGGAGCACACCCGTGCGGTTCGCCATTACCATCGACAGTGCGGCCATTTTCGGGGTCATCATCACCCTAGGCGACGACGGCCATGAGCATCGGCTCGACTTCCACCGCTACCAAGCACCAGCCTTTCACGAAGCCCACTCCAACCGCTACCGCGAGCCGCAATACACCTTCTCGACAATCCCCGATGTCCAGTACGGCAAAGCCAAAGGGTTCTGGACCAGCTACCCTATGGAGGACGACGACAACTACGCCAGGATGATTTTCAAGCTGCTACCGCAAACCATGGCACCCAAGAAACTGAATCTGTTTCTGGACCTGTATATCCCCAACGACAGTATGGAGGCGCATCCGCTGCTCGTGCTGCTGCACGGCGGGGCGTTCTTTTTCGGCGACAAGGGCAATCGCAACATGCGGGTCTGGTGCGAGCATTTCGCGCAGTGCGGCTATGTAGTGGCCTCCGTCAACTACCGATTGGGGTTCGCCATCTCAAAAAACTCCATCCAGCAATGTGGGTATCAAGCGATTCAGGATGCGCACGCCTCTCTCCGATACTTGGTGGCAAACGCTGAGGAATACCGGATCGACCCCGACCACGTCTTCCTCGCGGGAACCAGCGCGGGCTCCATCACCGCCTTGGCGACCGCATTCATGGACAACAACAACTGCCCGCCCTTCGTGGCCAAGCACAAGCTGGTGAAAAAATGCGGTTCACTTCACACCGCCGACAACGAATATCGCAATCCTGTAAAAATCAAGGCATTGGCGAATATGTGGGGCGCCGTTTACGACCTGCATGAGCTGGACGACCGCCATATCCCGGTGGTCTCGTTCCACGGCACTGCCGACCAAATCGTGCCCTTCGACCACGGGTTCCCGTTCTCGGGCGTGAAGAGCAACATCGGCGAAAAGATGTTCGACGAGATGTTCGGCTCGAAGTCCATCCACGAGTATCTCGACTCCGTGCACGTGCGCAACAAGTTTTACCCACTCGAAGGCTGCGGCCATGCCCCGTTCCAAGAAAAGAACGGCGCACTCAATGATCACTATTACTTCATCCAAGAGAAGATGCAGGAGTTTTTCTACCCAGAACTGAAGACCTTCTTCACGCTGAAGCGCGACGAGCATGACCCGCAACTCTACTGTCTTGACAAAGAAGGGGTCACCCATTTGAGCTGGCAGGTGGACGGAGGACTCATTCTGGAAACTTCCGACAATAGCGTCCACATAATTTGGCTCGACGACGCCCCGAAACAGCTGCTGCGTGCCAGCGGCCTTAACAGGATTGGCGTGCCTTTCAAACAGGAATGGAACCCCAAGAAGGCCTGTTCATAACCCCGTTCCGCGTTGTTGAAAAAATATTTTCGCAAGGGGTTGATTATATGCAAAAAAAGTCTATTTTTGCAGCCCAAAAAATTAGAACGTAAAATATTCAAAAACAGTTAGAAAATAATGGCAAACCACAAGTCATCTTTAAAGAGAATTAGAGCAAACGAGAGAAAAAGATTAGCCAACCGTTACTACTCCAAGACGATGCGTAACGCGTTACGGGACATCCGCGCCATCACCGACAAAGGCGAGGCCACTCAGAAACTGGCCGGCATGACCGCCATGATCGACAAGCTGGCTAAAAGAGGCATGATCCACAAGAACAAAGCCGCCAACCTGAAATCAGGTTTGATGAAGAAAATCAATGCCCTCTAAACCGCTTCAGCCCGATACGGAATTCCGTGTTTCCGTGCCCGTGCAGGTGCGGATGAGCGATTTAGACCCCTTCGTCCACGTCAACAATGGCGTCCAATGCCATTATTTTGACCTCGGACGGAGTTTTTATTTGGAAAAAGTACTACAGAACCAGGTTGATTGGACCACCATCGACCTGGTTTTGGTGCATATAGAACTCGACTTCGCCGCTCCCGTGGAATTCCACGACCAGCTGGTCTGCGAGTCCAAAATCATCGAAATCGGCAACAAGAGCCTCAAGATGCTCCAGCGGCTTCGTGAGACAAAAACCAACACCGTGAAAACCACCTGCCTCAGCGTCCTCGCCGGCTTCGACCGCACCACACACCAGTCCATCCCCGGAATACAAACGGTTGATTCGGGAATTTGAAGGGATGTGACAATGATCAGCAAAAACCGTATATCCCAAATCCGAAAATTGCACGCCAAGAAGTTCCGCGACGAGAGCGGGTTGTTTTTGGTGGAGGGATACAAATGTGTGGAGATGTTGTGCGCGTCGGATTTCGCCGTGGAGGAGATTTTCGCCACCGAAAAGGCCGTGACGGACAATGCCGCGTGGTTGGCACCGCTCTCCCCCACCCTCATCACCGCCGACGAGATGGCCCGCATCAGCCCCATGCAGACTCCGCCGGAACTGCTGGCCATCGCAAAGCAACGCACTGACACACAAGACATTCCCGAAAACGAGCCGATTCTTGCCCTGGACCATATTTCCGACCCCGGAAACCTCGGCACCATCGTCCGCACCGCCGACTGGTTCGGCATCCGGCACATCGTCTGCTCACCCGACTGCGTGGAGTTTTACAACCCAAAAGTCATCCAGGCCACGATGGGCTCCTTCGCGCACATCCACATAGACAAGCGCGAGCTCGTGCCCTTCCTGCGGGAAGCGGGGAGCCAGCGCCGCATCCTCGGTACATTCCTCAACGGAACGAACCTCAACGAATTTCAGTTCCAAAACAATGATATTGTCGTAATCGGCAACGAGTCGAACGGCATCTCCAACGAGGTGGCACAAACCGTCACCCACCGCATCACAATCCCCGCCGCCGAGAGCTGCTCCGCCGAATCGCTCAATGCAGCCGTGGCCGCCGCCGTGGTGATGTATCGGTGGCAGGGAAATTAATCGAAATCCAACCGCATTATTGAATCCCGCTTTGTCTCGTTGCAACCCGACGGGTCGCCGATGTATGCACTCGGGATGGTGAAGCTGTATCCAGACTTCGAACTCTTATCGACACCTTCAACCACCTGTTTGTAAGGCAGTTTCGGGTCGGAATAGACCTTGCTCATAAAGAGACCAAATACCGGCATGGCCGTTCTCGCACCCTGACCGAGCGCGGTGCTACGGAAGTGTGCCGCACGATCTTCGCAGCCCACCCAGACACCGCAGGTCAGCAGCGGGGTGTAGCCCACAAACCAGCCGTCGGACTGGTTGTCGGTGGTGCCCGTCTTGCCCGCGCATGGGAACGAAATGCCGTACTGGCTGCGGAGACGGCCGCCAGTACCGAAATCAACAACACCCTGCATCAGCCGCACAGTCTTGAAAGCCGTGATCTGGTCCATGGCCTCGTTGGTCTTCGGCACTTTCGTGTAGATGACATTGCCCTCCTTGTCGCAAATGTGCGTGATGAAGATGGGCTCCACATAGACGCCCTGGTTCGGGAAACAATTGATGGCCCCGACCTGCTCGTAGAGCGTTAACTCGCACGCACCCAAACAGATGGAAGGCACTGCAGGAATATCGGAGGTCATGCCCATATTGCGCACGAGGTCGATGACGGCGTTTGGACCATAGCGTTTCATCAAGTATGCTGATACCTGGTTGAGCGACATGGCCAGCGCCTCGCGCAAGGGCAACATCTGCCCTTCTTTGTAGCTGCCGGAGTTGCGGGGGGTCCACGGACCGCTCGGGGTCTCGATGGTCACCGGCACATTGGGAACCATCGTGCAGGGGTCGAAATCGCCGCTCTGCATGGCCACGGTATAGACGTATGGTTTGAAGGTCGAGCCCACCTGCCGACGTGAGAGCTTCACGTGGTCGAACTGGAAATATTCGTAGTTGGTGCCGCCGACGTAGGCTTTCACGTGACCCGTGGCCGCCTCCACGCACATCAGCCCGCACTGCAGGAATGACTTGTAATAGCGGATGGAATCCATCGGGGTCATCACCGTGTCGATCATGCCCTTGTAGCTGTAAACCGTCATGTTCGCCTTCTTGTTGAAAGCCGCCTCAATCTCCGCATCCGACTTGCCGGCATCCTTCATCTGTGCATAACGGTCGCTCTGCTTCACGGCTCGCCAAAGGATATTGTGGGTCTGTTCCTCATTGAGGTTAACAAACGGCGCATTCTTCGCCCCCTTGATGTGGTTGAAGAAGAGCGGCTGCAGGTAATCGCAAACATGCTCTTTCACAGCCGCTTCCGCGTGCTGCTGCATTCGTGAATCGATGGTGGTGTAAATCTTGAGGCCGTCGCAGTAGAGGTCGTAACGGCTGCCGTCGGCCTTGGGGTTCTTGTCGCACCAGTCCTTGAGCATCAACCGCAGGTATTCGCGGAAGTAGGTGGCGATACCGGCGGTATGGGCTTGCGACTTGAAGTTACTCATGTCAATCGGAATCTGCTTGATGGAATCAAACTGAGCGTCAGTGAGATAGCCGTACTTTTTCATCTGCCCGAGCACCGTATTGCGGCGGTCGAGGGAGGCCTGCGGGTGCCGACGGGGACTGTATTTGGAGGGGGCCTTCAGCATACCCACAAGCAGCGCGGCCTCCTCAGTGTTGATATCGGCGGGATCCTTGTCGAAATAGGTGCGCGCTGCGGACTTGATACCCACGGCATTGTTTCCGAAATCGACGGTGTTGAAGTACATGGCGAGAATCTCGTCCTTCGAGTAAGCGCGTTCCAGCTTGGTGGCCACCACCCACTCTTTGAACTTGGTGAAGACAATCTTAATCTTGCCGGCGTTGGGGTCTCGAGGGAAGAGGTTCTTAGCCAGTTGCTGGGTGATGGTACTGCCGCCGCCCTTGCGGTGGAAGGTCATCACACCGAAAGCCACACGGAAAAGCGCCTTCACATCGACTCCGGAGTGCTGGTAGAAACGGGAGTCCTCCGTAGCGATGAGCGCATTTTTCAGCTCATCGGAGAGGTCGGCATACTTGCAGTTGGAGCGGTTCTCGCGGTAGTAGGTGCCCAGAAGCACGCCGTCGGAGGAGATGACCTCCGTGGCCAAGTTCGAGTCCGGGTTCTCCAACTCCGCAAACGAGGGCATGTAACCCATCCAGCCCAAGGAGATGAGCAGGAATATCAGGCACACCAGCCCGAGCAGGATGAAATAGGCCTTCCAGAAAACCTTGGCCCATTTCGGGAGGGTGCCCCCGGAGGTTTTATGTTTCGCAGCGCCCTGCGACGCAGCGGATTTTGCACTGTACATATCGTTTTGGTTTTGAGGGTGCAAAGATACAAAAAATACAGTTTCAGGTTTCAAGTTGAACCGATACTTCAGGGCTTACGCATCAACTTTTTTTAGAGGAGCGAGTTGACGAGGCTTAAGAGCCGACGCATCCTTGCGTCGTAATGCGTCCGCTGGTGGTTCGTCCAA
>CAJOKR010000054.1 GCA_905235135.1 uncultured Bacteroidales bacterium | reverse complement strand
GCTTGCGAATCTCAAATTCCTTTACTTGAGTATTTGCTACATTCTTCCATTCTTTCAATGAACAATTCCCTGTTGACAACCCCTCTTTTCGTTCGCCTCATGTCGTCGTCGTTTGGGAGTGCAAAAATAGATTTTTTTCTTTATGCCACAACACTCCAACGTACTTTTTTTAATTTTTCTGCATTTTTCTTATAACATACTGATAATCAGTTAAATAAAAATGCATTTTCTGTGCTTTTAGACCTATTTTTGGCTTAAAAAGGACGTTTTTTTACCCTTTTTGGACATCCTGCTCGGCAAAATTTCGCAGATTTTCGGAAAAATTCTGCCAAAATCGAATTCTGAAGGCTATGGAAAAGTGTTGTTTTTAGTGTAATTTTTCGTAAGTTATTGATTATATGATTTATACATATTTTACATCTTTGTATCTTTCTGTATTTATGATAGTTATATTATTTTATGGGGTTAACTTTGGTGTTTTAGTGCTATTAGTAATATATATACAATATTAATTATTAAATTACAGGAATGGTGAAGATTCCGCTGACTCCTATCGTCGCAGGCTTTCATATTCCTCTAAGAATTGCGGGATGTTCGACATCTCAATGCGCTTGTTCAGAATAATACGGTGGTCCTTATTGTCCATAATGAACATCGCGGGGTTGCTCGTGATGTTAAAATATTCGAGATAATCAAGGTTGCCTTTGTTACCACCCACGTTGAGCCACGGGTAGTTGTTCTCCCTTACATATTTCTTCCAACGGTCAATGTCGCTGCCGTCGGCGATGGCATAGACATCGAAGTTGCGCTTGCCGATGGCCTGCAGCGAGTCATACACCTCGCGTAGTTTCTTTGACTCTTGCTTGCAGAAATGGCAGTTGGGGTCGTAGAACCAGAGAATCGTATAGGGTTTTTCCATTTTATAAGAGGAATGCCATTGGGTCATGTCTTCCGGCAGCGTGGTATCAGGAATGATCAATTCAGGGGCAATCTTGCCGATCAGAATGGGTTCGAGCCGTTGTGTGCGCTTCCGGTATAAATCCAGCACATCCTCGTCGAGCCAGTAACATTTGCCGGCTAACTGGTTTGTCTTGGCGATATGACAGAACACTGCATCGTGACCGATGACTTTGCTCGTCTCGAATTGGTAGGAAAGCCAGTCGGTGCAATAATGGTACATAAAGGTGTCTTTCTCCGTCTTTTGCAGGAAAATATCGATGTACTTGTTGATGGTGTCGGTCTCCTGGTGGTAGAGCAGCTTCAGGAAATAGTCCTTCATCTTCGGATCGAAGGAGGGGAGGTAGATGAAACGATGGTCCGCAAGATCCACATTGTCCCAATAGTGCAAACGGTAATAGGCTGCCTGTTTCACGTAGTCGGGTTCACCGTCCTCTGTTTTGTATCCCGGGATGTCAACAGACTTATAGGATTTCTGCATCTTGGAAAACAAAAAGTCCGGGTTGCGATCAATCAGGTCGTTGATGAAATCCGTCATCTCATTGTTGAGATCAGTCAACTTCTCCTTGTAATAGTTCGCACTGTCAACGTTATCGGCATCCTCAAACTCTTTACGCTTCTTCGACCATTCGTCAGCATCCTTAGTGGCCAGCGCAGTCTTCTTTTGGAAACGGAGCATTTCCGCATTTTCCAGCGAATGCTTCACCGCAAAATGGTCCACATTCATGGTAGTGTCCAGCGAATACTCGAAATGTTGGTTGTGGTCGAGGATAAAGTTCAGATAGAGCTTCTTATCCATCGAAACCAGCGAATACATACCATCGTCATAGCGGTTCGGTCCCTTGAACACAAACTTGCACTTCCCAGCAGGCTTCACCGAGTCCTTCAGAATCAATTTGTCTTTATAGTGGATAACCAGATAGACGAGCGTATCCTTGGAATCTTTGATGTTGAAAACCAGCTCGTGGCCATCCGCGTCGCGATAACTTGCCGGGTTGTTCCTCGACTTCTGCAAATTTTTCGGCATAGTGCTCTGTGCCGTAACACTCGCCAACAGCATCGCAACATTGAATATAAAACCTATAATTATGACAGTTAGAATGTTGATAGCTTGTTTCATTGCTTTGGATTTTTAATGAGACTTTCGTTATATAATGATTTTTTCGTTATGCAATAGACTTGAGACGTAAGACTTAAGACTTTGGGTAATCGAGGCATTCTAAAGTTAATGGGAAATTGGCGGAATTTTGCAGGTATTGACGCGGTAAATTACCGGAGCATCACCCGTTGTCCTTACAAAGTATATTTCCTCTGGCTTTGAAACGGGTTTTTCCTCATAGATTTCCACGGGCTCGCCATACTGGGTGGAAAGCCAAGACTGGGACTCAAGGACATTCGGCTGCGGAAAGTCCTCCCCTGCTGGTTCCGAAGAAACCTTGGTCTGACGAACAACTCTCTTTGCCTTAACGCTTTCCGTTGGAATAGTGTCTACCTTATTTGAATTTTCAGAAAACGATTGCGAAACCACAACGGGAACCACAACGTTCTCCATAAATGAAGGAACGTTTTTAGCGGAAGCGAGCAACGAATTGCCCACGACAAGCAACGCTACAATTGGGATCACGGAAAAATAACGCAACCATCGAGTAGTAGAGACGCAAAATTTTGCGTCTCCACCCACACACGACATCATTCTAATCCGACTTTTTATGGCCCAAGCACTGAACGAATGCACAGGTGCCAACCTGTTTTGCTGACGTATCTGCTTCAAAATGAAATCTAAATAGGTATTCCGAGGAACATTAGAGTTAATGACCGCCGCATCGGCAGCATACTCGTGCAAGGACTTTAAAGCGAATCTGTAAACCCACACGAAGGGATTGAACCAGCAGACCACACCGATAACCTCAACAAAAAGAAGGTCCAATGTGTGCCTCTGCCGTGCGTGCGCCAACTCATGACGGAGAACCAAATCCAGCTCATCAGGGTCAAACGCAGCAGAATCTACCACAACGTAATGGAAAAAGGAGAAGGGCGCTTTCTGTTCAGAATTGTCAATAACTTTCAAACCATTCATCTCATTGTAATGCTTTCCTATGATCTGCCGTAAAACCTTAAACAATTTCAAAAGAAACAAGATAAAGAAAATCAGGGTCCCCGCCATATATAATGTAGTACCAAAAGAAAAGGTGGAAGTATTCGTAACCGTTGTCAGAAAGATTTGAGTATTCGACATTAGGGGTTGTTCTGGAATACTGAATCTTATAAAAGGAAGCAGCGAAGAAAACATCAGAGAAAACAAAAGATAAGCGCGATTAAGCTGATGATACTTCTCTTTACGCATAAAGAGCAAATAGCAGAGCAGAAACAGCCCGCTCGACAATAAAATAATACCAATATCTACAAGCTTAATCATAAAAGTAAGTTATTTGTTCTGTCGTTTCGCCTCTTCCACCAATCGCTCTAGTTCCTCGAGCTCTTTTTCCGATATGGAATGGTCAGCAGTAAAGGCGGATACCAGCGAAGAGAGGGAGTTGTTGAAATAGTGGCTGACCACGCGACCAAGCAGACTACGGGAGTAGTCCTCTTTAGAAATGAGCGGATAGTAGCGATTTGCCTTGCCGAAAGTCTCGTGCCCGACATAGCCCTTGCGTTCCAACGCCTTCACCACGGAGAGCGTGGTGTTATACGGCGGCTTCGGCTCGGGAATCTCGCTCATGATGTCCTGCGCGAAACCTTGTTCCAACTTCCAGATTATCTGCATAATAGCCTCCTCCGAGGCAGTAAGTTTCTTCAATGTCACCATATCTGTTCATTTTACGGCGGCAAAGATAACGAATTTTTCGTTATAAAACGAAAAATAAAATATGGGCGATTTCTATTATTTTTTTCAGAACAATAGAAATTTTGCTATTTTTGCAGCGTTAAATCATGAAGTATGAAATATACAGAATTACACAGAAGGTTTATAAGAGCAGGGTGGAAATTCAATCACGCCGAAGGGAGCCATTATTTTTATGTCAAGAATGGCAATCTATCCGAACCCATACCTTATCACGACTCTCACGAAATTCCTACTGGTCTTGCAAGCAAACTGATAAAACGTTATGGAATCTAAAACAATTGAAATCAATAAGATGGAAAAGATAATCATAGTGATTGAAAAATCCAAAGACCATTTCGGGGCATACTCCGAAAACTGCGATGGCATCTACGCTGCCGGCAGCAGCATCGACGATGTTAAAGCGGACACTTTCGATGCCATCAGACTGCTGAAAGAAAACTTACCAGCAGAACGCTGGCCGGAGCCTCTCAAAGCGGAATATGAGATAGAATGGAAATTGGATGTGCCCAGTTTCCTCGAATATTATTCTCACTTTATGTCATTATCCGGCATGGAAAAAATGACAGGAATCAATCAGAAACAGCTGTCAAACTATCTGAACCACCGATCTAAACCTCGAAAAAGACAGACCGAAAGAATAAGGAATGGCATTCACCGTTTTGCTGAAGAGCTGCTGAGTATCACGCTATAATCGTGAACAAACATT
Source organism: uncultured Bacteroidales bacterium (assembly GCA_905235135.1). Taxonomy (GTDB): domain Bacteria; phylum Bacteroidota; class Bacteroidia; order Bacteroidales; family WCHB1-69; genus F23-D06. Next base: position 19,768 of record CAJOKR010000054.1, on the reverse strand, counting down.
TCGTTGCCTGACCTCAACTATTGTAATCTGCTCTAAATAATTAAATAACGATGAACATGACCACTGCATCACGAACAGTCCATTGGCTGAACCGTTTCCGGATGGCTTTGGTGGTTTTGCTGCCGCTTTCCGCATTGCTGACACCCAAAGACCCTTCTGTTTATCTGTCAAAATGGGGTATTGCCACTGTGGCGTTATATATTTTGGGATGTTTGAGCATCTTTTATGGGGACTTCTTGAGATCAAAATGGAAACTCGTTGACGATAACGCCATCAAGGAAAACAATATAGCCAATTGGTTGTTTGCTGCAGGGATTATCGGCTATTTTGTTGTATGTAGTATAGCAAAAGACCATTATTTATCGAATATAGTGCTCGGAGAAACTTGGTTTGAGGGCGGAGTGGCTTTTGCTTTCATATTGCTCATTCGGTTTATTACGCGAGCCGTTAGTGAAACACGTTGGGGAAAATTCACTGGAATACACACCGTGCTGAACAAAATAGCTGGATACTCCTTGCTGTTCTACATTCCTCTTAAAACATTAGCAATCCAATCATTCCGGATCAACAACTCAACTTCATTCGAGAATTGGTTTCAATATCACATAGACATGGGCCTTATCGGAATATATTGGGTCATCTATCTCATCGCTTCCGTTGAAGAGCTGATTATCGCCATTACCATGAAAGAGCAGTTTGATCCGTTCAGGAAAAGTATATTCCAGAAAAAACAGCGGTAACCTATTTTTAAAACGACTTACCGCAGACATTCTTGATTTTTAGTCAGCGGTAACCCATTTTAAAAACGACTTACCGCTACCATTATTTATTTAATAGTGGCGGTAACTCGAAAAATTATATCTTTGCCACTGGATTAAAAGTATTCCAAAATGAAAATCATAGGTCGTAAAAACGAACTCAACTTATTGAATACCAGTTACAAAAGTGGTAAGCCCGAACTGATTGCCGTCTATGGTAGACGGCGCGTCGGGAAGACATTCCTCGTCCGGCAACATTTCAAGGACAAATTTGCCTTTTACACCACAGGAATCTATCAGGGAACCAAGAAAGAGCAACTGACCTTCTTCAACAAACAGCTGAATGAATATTCCAACGCCGCATATCCGATGGCCGAAGACTGGTTTTCCGCCTTCGACCAGTTAAAACATCTGCTAATCCATAGCAAAGAGACCACAAAAGTCGTGTTTATGGACGAGTTGCCATGGATGGATACGCCACGAAGCCGTTTCCTAAAAGCATTTGAATTGTTCTGGAACAGCTGGGGCTGCGTACAAACAGACCTCAAGCTAATCGTATGCGGATCCGCCACCACTTGGATGACCGACAAGTTCCTCGGGGGGAAGGGAGGTCTTCGCGGTCGTGTCACCTTGAATATCCCGCTATCGCCATTCACCCTCAACGAAACCGAGCAACTTCTATCAGAACAAGGAATAGTATGGAACAGACGACAAATACTGGATGGCTATATGGTGTTCGGCGGCATCCCCTACTATATAAGTCTGCTACAAAAAAACTTAAGCCTTACGCAAAACGTTGATGCTCTGTTCTTTGCTCCTTCCGCCCAACTCAAAAACGAATATGACTTTCTATTCCAGTCCTTATTTTCGCAATCCAATGTTTACAAGGCAGTGGTGGCCACATTGGCCAAGAAAAACATGGGCCTTTCCCGTCAGGAGATAATGAATACCTTAAAACTTCAGGATAATGGCGGATTAACTGAAATACTGAACAACTTGCAAAAGTGCGACTTCATTCGGAAATATTCGGCTTTCGGGAAAAGCGAAAGAAACGCTCTTTTTCAACTGACAGACTTGTTTTCTCTGTTTTATCTCAAGTTCGTGAAAGGGTATCATGGTCAGGACAATAATCATTGGAGCAACACGTTAGACACCCCCGTGCAAAACACTTGGCGTGGATATGCCTTCGAACAAGTGTGTCTGTTGCATCTTCCACAAATCAAGAAAGCGTTAGGAATCAATGGTATACAAAGCGATGTATGCTCCTGGCGAAGTAAAAACGGAGAACGTGGCGGGCAAATAGACATGATTATTGACCGTCGGGATCAAACCATCAACCTATGCGAGATGAAATACTCCGCCAGCCAATACGAAATCACAAAGACATACGACGAAAAGATGATACAACGGCGGGAACTATTCCGTCAGGAAACTAAAACCAGCAAAGCGCTATATCTCACCATGATCACCACACATGGCATTCTACCCAACAAATACTCGGACGACATTCAATCGGAAGTCACGATGGAGGATTTGTTTCTGTAACCCGAAATTTTGTACCTTTGCGCCCTTTTTGAAAGAACAATGAAGAAAACAGGTTTATACTTCGGCTCATTCAACCCGATACACGTCGGGCACTTGATTATTGCCGAGTATCTGCTGGAGCATTCCGACTTGCAGGAGCTCTGGTTCGTGGTGTCGCCGCAGAACCCGCTGAAGAAGAAAGCTTCGCTGTTGGACGACCGGCAGCGGCTGCACCTCGTGAACTTGGCCATCGGCGACGACCTGCGCTTCCGGGCCTGCGACATCGAGTTCTCGCTCCCGAAGCCCTCCTATACGAGCTACACCCTGCAAGTGCTGCACGAGCAGTACCCGCAACGCGAGTTCTGCCTCATCATGGGCGAGGACAACCTGCAGACCTTCACGAAATGGTTCAACTACGAGTACATTCTGGAGAACTACCACCTCTACGTCTATCCCCGTCCCGGCTACGACGGCGGCGACTTCCGCACGCACCCGCATGTGCACCTCGTCGATGCACCCCTAATGGCCCTCTCCTCCACCCTCATCCGCGACAACCTCAAAAACGGCAAGTCCGTTCGGTATATGATGCCCGAGAAGGTGTTCCAGTATGTGGATCAGGAGGGATTTTTCAAAGACTTGAGACTTAAGACTTAAGACTTAAGACTTTGAGACTAAAAACCTGAGACTTTGAGAAGATAGAGCATATAGACGATATGCTTTAGAATAAAAAAAGTGAACAATTTGTCATATAACCAAAATAATCGTAAGAACCAAAAAAGTCTTAAATCTAACGTCTTACGTCTAAAATGAAAGAATATGAGCTTCAAACGATATAACATAGAAAATCTGGAAATCATCTCCGCAGGAGCGGAGGGAAAAGCCGTCGGCAAGGTCGATGGCCTCACTGTCTTCGTGCCATACGCGGTACCCGGCGACATCGTCGATGTGGAAGTCTATAAACGCAAACGCGGCTATGCGGAATGCAACCTGCTGGCCATCAAGCAGCCATCGCCCGACCGAGTGGTGCCGCCATGCGGTCATTTCGGAAACTGCGGCGGATGTAAGTGGCAGATGCTTACCTACGAGAAACAGCTGGAGTTCAAGCAGAAGCAGGTGGAGGACAACTTCAAACACCTCGGCAAGTTCGAGTTCCCGCCGCTAATGCCCATTATCGGGTCGGAGAAGATCTACTACTACCGCAACAAGCTGGAATATACCTTCTCCACCATGCTTTGGCTAACATACGACGACCTCAAAAAGCAGGCGGAAGGCGAGTTTTTCGAGAACCGTTGCCTCGGCTTCCATGTGCCCGGCATGTTTGATAAGATATTGGATATCAAGCACTGTTGGCTGCAGGCGGCCCCAAGCAACGACATCCGGCTTTTCTGCAAGCAGTACGCCATCGAGCACAACCTCGATTTCTACGACCCGCGCCAACAGCAAGGATTGTTGCGCAACCTCATCATCCGCACCGCCTCTACCGGCGACCTGATGGTGGTGCTCATTGTCACGAAATACAACCAGGAGGTAAAGGATATGCTGGCCGCCCTCATGGAGCGGTTCCCGGAAATCACCTCGCTTACTTTCGTCATCAACACCAAGCTCAACGATGCCATCTTCGACCTGCCGTTCCACCTCTATGCCGGTCAAGACTACATCACCGAAAAGATGGAGAACCTGCAGTTCAAGGTCGGACCGAAGTCGTTCTACCAAACCAACAGCGAGCAAGCTTACAACCTCTACAAAGTAGTCCGCGAATTTGCTGACATCCAGAAAGATGAGGTAGTCTATGACCTCTTCACCGGCACCGGCACCATCGCCAATTTCGTGGCGCACCAGGCCAAGCGGGTGGTCGGCATCGAATATGTGGACACCGCCGTGGAGGACGCGAAGATCAACTCCGCGCAGAACAATATCACCAACACCGAGTTTGTGGTGGGCGACATGGCCAAGATCTTCACCGACGAGTTCATCGCCAAGCACGGCAAACCCGATGTGATTATCTCCGATCCTCCGCGCGCCGGCATGCATCCGAATGTCATCGAGCAGCTGCTGAAGTTGGAGGTGCCACGTATCGTCTATGTGAGCTGCAACCCCGCCACACAAGCCCGCGACCTCACCCTCCTCGACCCGAAATACCGCGTAGAGAAGGTGCAGCCCGTGGATATGTTCCCGCATACGCAGCACGTCGAGAACGTGGTGCTGCTGAAACTGAAATGAGACGTTTGGAGGACGGTGTGGAGACGCAAAATTTTGCGTCCCCACAATTCCGAAACAATCAAACCCCAAAACATGAAACATCAAAGCATACTGCTGGTTTTCGCTACAATCCTCATAACCTCGGTTATGTCGGCGCAATCATCAGCGTATTCCGATACCAATCAAACCGGTTTCCTACTACGCACCACACTCTATCATCCCGGCGACTACAATTCCAAGAACTACCGCATCCCCGCCATCATCACAGCGGGCGACGGTTCGTTGGTGGTGGCTACCGACAAGCGAAAATACAACGACGTTGATCTTCCCGAAGATATTGACATCCTCATCAACCGGAGCACGGACGGAGGTCGCACGTGGAGCGAACCGCTGACTCTTGCGGAAGGCACGGGCGTGGGTCACGGTTTCGGAGATTGCGCTCTGGTTCGAACTAATGAAGACAACGGTCTCATTGCCGTCTTCGTGGGCGGTGTGGGCTTTTGGCAGTCGCGACCCGACAACCCGCAACGTACCTACTTCTGCCGCAGTCGCGACAACGGTCGCACGTGGAGCGAGCCAAAAGACATCACCCACTTCATCCTCGGTCCCGATTGTGTGATTCCAGCGCATCTCAGCTGGTGGTCGTCATTTTTCGCCTCGGGTGCAGGTCTGCGTACCTCATCGGGTCGCATCCTATTTGCGGCCGCCGTGCGTGAGGATTCCCTCTGGCAGGCCAACAACTACGTCTTCTATTCCGACGACGATGGCGAAACATGGCAATGCTCCGAAAGGGCTTCTGTCGGTGGGGATGAGGCTAAGTTGGTAGAACTTTCCGACGGGCGCATCCTCATGAGCATCCGCGCTAACGGCCATCGCTGGTACAATATCTCCGAAGATGGCGGAATAACCTGGCGCGACAGTATCTCTGTGTGGGAGGAAATCGAGGCCCCGGCCTGCAATGGCGACATTCTCCGTTGCACCGCACCTGACGGACGGACATTGCTGCTGCACTCACTGCCATACGGCAAAGAGCGCAAAGACGTTTCCGTCTTTGTCAGCTTCGATGAAGGGAAAACCTGGCCCCTGCGACACACCATCGTCCCCTACCCCTCGGCCTACTCCTCGCTCTGCCAGCTCCCCGACGGCACTATCGGCCTCTACGTGGAGGAAGCCTTCAACGATGGCGTGAATTATTCGATGGTGTTCTATAACTTCAGCCTCGAATGGCTATTAGAAACAACGAGGAAATGACGTGCAATTGTCGCAAGCCGTATCCGGCAGTCTGTCCTTAAGGTTTATAACGTAAGGTCAGATGCTTCTTCATTCTCATTCTCTTTTTTCTGTTCTTCTTTCTTCTCCTTCACTCGCCGGTTCAATTCCTGCATGTATCCTGCGGTGATGATACTCGACGGCAGGGCGATGATGGCAATACCCAGCAACGAGGAAATGATACTGAGGGTCCTTCCCATGGTGGATACGGGGCAAAAATCGCCATAGCCCACAGTAGTCAGCGTGATAGCGGCCCAGTAGAAGGCATCATAGAACCTCTTGAAGATGTATTCCCCGGTCACAGGGTCTATCTCTCCTTCCGACTGGAACATGATGATGGCGGTGATGAGAATGTCGAAAAAGGCCAAAAACAGGACGGCCAGCAGAAGTTTCCGCTGTTTATTTATCACCGTCACAAATACATCCAAAGGCTCAAAGTAATGGACTATTTTTGTGAAGCGAAATATCTTGAGCAGGCGTGTTGCCTTGGTCAACTTGTATGCGGGTGCCAGCAAATTGAAGGTGGGCAAGATGGACAGGAGGTCGAAAATGGCCATAGGGGTGAATGGATAGAGGAGAAACGACTTCCATTTTGGCTTGTCGGAACGCAAATCGCAGGTTATCCAGCGGAGAAGATAATCCACCATATAGATTACACCGGAAATAACATCAAAATACACAAACAAAGGCCGCTGCTCACGGAACAGCAAGGGTATTGTGCCTATGGCTATGGCCACAATCATCATACAATCGTAGGCTTGGGAGAGTTATCCCTTTTTCCTTGGTTCAACCAGGTTTAATCCATTTCCTGTTTATCATACTCTTAATTCTTCAGTTCCGAAATTGCTTTCCCACGGCAGAAGCAGTACACTATTTGGCAGTCATTACCCAGCACATCGTTTTTTTTGCAAAAGTACATTTTTTTCGATTGTGCATTTATGGGATTATTCCTCCCGAAAATAGCCACTTCTTGGGATTCCCATTTGGTGGGAAATGTGCATTTTTGCAGCGTGAAAGATTAATGATATGAATGCTGTAATCATAGGAATACTGCTGCCGCTGATTGGCACGATGCTGGGCTCGGCTTTCGTATTCTTCATGAAGAAGGAGATTCCAGACAGGATGCAGAAGACGCTGTTGGGATTTGCCAGCGGGGTGATGGTGGCGGCCAGCGTGTGGTCGCTGCTGATACCGTCGATTGAGATGGCTGCTCCCCTCGAAGGGGAGCTGTCCGCAGGACTGAGGGGTGTGCTGCCGGCCGCCATAGGATTTTTGGCCGGTATCGCGTTCCTGTTGCTGATCGACGAGCTGACACCGCACTTGCACATCGGCGCACAGACGGCCGAAGGACCGAAATCGAAACTCTCGCGCACAATGATGCTGGCACTGGCCGTCACCATCCACAACCTGCCCGAGGGCATGGCTGTGGGTGTTGTCTTCGCGGGCGAAGCACAGGGGCTGACGCTCAGTGCCGCCCTTGCGGTGAGCATTGGCATCGCCATACAGAACATCCCCGAAGGCGCCATCATCTCCATGCCCATGCACGCGGAGGGCAATTCCCGCATGAAGTCGTTCCTCATCGGCACCCTGAGCGGTGTGGTGGAACCCATCGGCGCGGTGGCCATCCTGCTGCTAGCAGGCGTACTCGGTGTGGCACTTCCTTACCTGTTGGCCTTTGCCGCCGGTGCCATGATGTATGTGGTAGTGGAAGAGCTTATCCCTGAAACCGCCCAAGGCACCCACACCAACCTTTCCACCATCGGTTTCGCCATCGGCTTTGTGCTGATGATGGTGATGGATGTGGTGCTGGGATAGTTAGTGTTTTTCTCAATTGTTGCAAAAAAACGTCATCAAAGAACTCTGATAGAAATGAAGAAATCAGTCCTATTACTCCTGTTTCTAATCTTTGCCATCAGCCTCCAAGCGCAGAAAAAGCAGTTGTTCGACGGGGGAATGATGGTTCACACGGGCTATCTCATTGACAATATCCCGGCACTGGACTACAAGGCCAGCGGGATGTCTTTCGGACTTGGCGGCGTGCTGCGCTTTCACATTGGCAACCACGTGCGCCTGGGTGGCGAAGGCTATGTCTCCACACTTCCTCAGAAGCGCAACGGCAGCTATGTCCGAATGGGTTGGGGCGGCATGGTGGCCGATTTCTATTGGCCGATAAAACGGTGGGCACCGTATGCCGGATTATGCGTCGGGGGTGGCAAAACCTCAACGCTGTTTGTCCTCAATGGTTCCGACAGCGATTGGGAATCTGAAACGAACGCTGTGGTACACAAAGAGCCCTTTTTCTTTGTCAACCCATACCTTGGTGTGGAATTTGCGCTCACCGAAGCGGTCCATCTCACGCTCAAAGCCGACCACCTCTTTCCCTTCAAAGGCGAAGCTGTGCCCAAAGGGGTACGCGTTTACTTCGGCTTCGTGTTTGCGCATTAGATACCTTTAACGGGTAAACACCTCTGTTCCTATTGCCTCTCTGTCGCCTTCACTGCCCCCAAACAGTGAATCCTGACCACGCGATTGCTATCGGTTTCGGCAATGTTGCGCAACAAATCCAAATAGGGCTCCACAAACTCCGGTCTGCGCTTGCCGAGAACGCGGAACATTTCAGGTGCTTCCATCCGGACGCGGTCGTCGCGATCATCGCGATCATGTAGCAGTTCCGCAAACAGCGACATGTAATCTTTGTACGGGTCGGGCGTGTTGGTGGCGATGTTCTCCGACGCCCAGATGAAGGCCAGCCGGACGCCCGCCTCTTCGTCGTGGGCAATGCGGAACAGGCTATCCCAATACGGCTCAACGGACGAATAGCAGCCCCGCCCGATTCTGCCGAGGGCATTCACGGCACGCTCCCGCAGAAGCGGCTCCCCACTATCGCAAAAGGCGGCAATCGCGGGAACGCTGTCCTTGATGGCAATCGGAAACTTCATCCCCATCTCGCCTAACAACCACAACGCTTTTGCCTTGATTTTGGTAGATTCCGATGACAGCAGCGACACCACGAATGGAATATTTTCCTCCCAATGGTCTTTACTTTTGGTCAGTGCGCCGAGGTTTTTGTATAGTTCGGATTCGGTCATACATCAAATATTCCAAGGCATTTTTTTCGTCATTGTACTTGGTTGCGAGATGTATTAGGATTAAAAATAGGATGTTAGATTTTGTTTTCGTTCAACCAACGGGCCATATTATTTTTTGATGTGCATAAGAATGCTTGCCGTTCCTCTTCGGCCGTCCACTCGCGATCTTTCGCTTCTTCTTGAGACTGCGAAATGTGGAACACGTTTTCTAACGAGCGTATCAATGCCACAACACTTTGCGCCACCTTACTGCGCCCATCGTAAGGTATTGTTAATGTTGCCATATTTTCATCTATTTTCAAACGACAAAAATACTAAAATTATTAGAACAGCAATGTCACGATTTAATACTATGGCTACAAAGGTATAAAATTACCATATATAATCAAAAATACACGTGTAAAGGTTTCTCGTGCTTTGACACTCTCTATGACAACTTCTGATATGGTGCCATTGATACTACGGAGATTTTCAGGTTTGACATCCTTGTAGCCAAAATAATTAATGAACGCAAAAATGCCAAGACCAAAACACAACAACCCCCAAACAATAGAACCAACAATGATTAGTATTCGTGAAAAATGTCGCTTGGTTTCTGTGTCTTTGGGTTTAGGCTCATCACCCTTGTAAAACAGAATAGTCGCAAACGGAAGAAGTACCCATACACCAAAAAACATAGTAAGTATCAAAGAAGTCCACTGGATGTAACCATCCACAACTACATTCTTTGCGCTTATATACGTCGGATATGCAAAAATCAAAGCAAGCAATAGACTTACCAATATCGCATATTTCCGATTCTTTTGTTTGTCGTTTTCCATTACTAAAGGATCTGTCTTACACGCCTATCATTCTATAGCTGCGGTTTCTGTTCCCGCCACGGGACTCTATATAGCCGAATCCGGTGAGCTGGCGCAGGTAGCGTTTGGCGGTGGTGGAGGTGAAGCCGAAATGTTGCACAATGGCTTCGGTGGTGAACTCCTCTTTATCGGCCACAAAAGCCATAATATCGGCCAGTTTCTCGGCCAAAGAGGGCTTTATCGACCATTTATCGACCATTTCCTGCTTTAGGGCGACTTTATCGACCATTTTCTCGGAGGTAGAGTTGAGATATTGGTCGATATCTGCCTGCAGGTGTTGCGCGTGCAGACGAGCCATACAGTTTTGGAAAATGTCGATATCTTCCGCTTCGCGTGTGTCGATAAGCGCCTGGATGTAAGCAGCTTTGTCCTCTATCAGCACTTTGGTGGGCAGTACACCGAACTCCCACTGCAGCAAGTTCATCAGCAGGCGGCAGGTTCGCCCGTTGCCATCAGCCCACGGATGAATGGTCACCAGCTCGTAGTGCGCCCAAAAACTGAGGTCGTAAACGGCGCACACATCCGTAGGGTCGATCGCTTTGCGGCGTCTGTTCAACTCATCGCAAAAGGTCGCCAAACGTTCCGGCACCTTGAGATAGGACATATACGATTTGCCGCCAGGACCAGCACTGACGTTCAATTTGCGCAACTCGCCTTTAGCGGCGGAAAAATTGCCACCCATAACACTATACTCGCTTCCGGTGCGGGCCATTACCTTCGAGGCCAGCGTGATGAGCCAGTCAACGGTGATGGGCTCGTGCCGCTTAATCCACTCGCGACCATAATCGTAAGCGTCCTTGAGGTCAAGGTTCATCAGCTGCTCCAACATCGTGCGCTTGTTAGAGGTGATGCCCTCGTCGAAGAGCAGCTGTGCTTCTACCTCAGTCACCGTGCTGCCCTCAATGGCAGTGGAATGCACAATGATGGAGTACAGATAGAACTTGTCGTAGTCTATCTGCGAGGAGATGCCTAACTCGCGATGGCGGTCGAGCAGATGCAGCAGTATGTCCCTGTTCTCATTCGTCATTATGAAGTCAAATTTTCGGCAAAGATACACAAAATCCAACATTGTTGATTACTATGATCAACGGGGCTACAGCGTGTTCGAGTCCCCGCGCGAAAGCATCGCCAGCGCCACCACGCCCGATAACACGTTGGCCACGAAGGCGGCAGCAACCAGCAGGATGACGACTATCAGGCTGGCAAGTACCGAAACACCTCCTAACAGCATGCCTGCAAACAACGTCGGGATGACCACCACTAAAGGTTGGCCCATGGATCTTATGTTCGGCTACCACGACGACCATCAGCGCGATCGTCGCTCCAAATATCACCAGCATTCGCCGCAGCATCTTTTTGTCAATGAAAGCAAGTGCTATCGCTGCTATCAGTACAAATAACGCTACCAAAGCGGCGCCCCATATTGAAATTTCAGATACTAACATGATAACTTAATTATTTGAACTTATTCACTGGCATCCTATCACGGCACCTGATGTATAATGGCCAGGATGTTGTTGGAGAAAAGCTTAATGGCCATTGCCAGGAGGATAACCCCGAAGAACTTCCGCAGCACATAGATGATGTCGGGACCCAGCCAGTGGCTGATTTTGTCGAGATAGCGCAGCACAATGTAGTCGATGACGATGTTGATGGCCAACCCGATCATGATATTCACCGTGGCGTATTCCGCGTGGAGCGAGATGAAGGCGGTGATGGCTCCAGGTCCGGCGATAAGCGGGAAGGCGATGGGGACAATGCTGGCACCCGAAGAAGTAGGCTCGTTTTTGATGATGTCGCGTCCCAAAATCATCTCGAAGGCGAGGATAAAGAGCACGATGGAACCCGCGACGGCAAACGATGGCATGTCTATACCGAAAAGTTTGAGCAACGCGTCACCAAGAAAGTAGAATCCGACGAACAGAATCAGGGCAGCGGCGGTGGCCTCCAAGGGTTTGATTTTCGTCCCTTTGTCGCGCATCGAGACAAAAATGGGGATGGAACCAGTGATGTCGATGATAGCGAACATCACGAGGAACGTGCTGAATATCTCTACAAAGTTGATTTGTCCGAACATATAATTCTTTGTTTTGCTGTTACTTGATTATTCACGTTGTTTCAGGCCGCAAAAGTACTATTTTTGTTGTTTCCCAGGCAAGTAGTTGGCAGGCATTTGGCATACATCAGGCAAGCTTTTCTCAAGGGGTTGCCATGTCATTTCTTCGATAGTTCTCCGATAGTTCTTCGATATTTGTTCGATAGTTGTTCGATAAATTATCGAAGAAATATCGAACAAATAACGGAGAAATATCGAACAAATAGTATGCTTGGTGTATGGCTACTACTTGCCTGCAACTGTTTTATATTACGGCAGCAAGAATGCCATCGCTTCTATGCAAAAAAAGTGTATTTTTGCCGCCGCAAAGTGGTGAAGGATTTTCGTCGTAAAATCCTGAGAGGGAAACAGGTGCGAATCCTGTACAGTACCCGCTGCTGTGAGTTCCACGAAAGGGAACGGCAACATGTCACTGTCGCAAGACGGGAAGACGCCGCTCCGGGAACAAGTCAGAAAACCTGCCACGTTGTGTTGTTATCGCTTCGGGAGGTAGGCGGATGCAAAAGAGACCCTAATCGAGCTCTTCGTTCCAACATTGACCGAAGCATTTTGTCGAACCCCTAAATGCCGAGGATATGCGTTTATGGTATTTTCTTGAAAAAAAGCAATCATCTACCGATTTTTCTTCGGCCAACCCCTCTATTCACTATTCACAGTTCACTGATCACAGTTCACTGATCACAAATAAAACAATATCAATATGAAGAAGCTATTACTATTTTTCGGTTTAATCTGCATGATTAACCTGATGAGTGCCCAGGAGATGACTATCGTTCATCTGAACGGGCATGATGTTCAAGTGAGAGCGACGAATTCCGTCAGCATTTCCGAGAATGATGTCCAGTTTTGGGTGGGCAGCGGCAGCAACAGCACTTTGGTGTGCATCGGCTGGGACGATGACGATGCCGGTTACACTCCGACCGTTGTGGTGTGGGGTCTGCATTGGAACGGCAGCATCACTTTAGCCAACGCGCTTGACAGTATTGCCGCTCACGACAGCCGTTTCACGTACACCATCAGTGGTGGATTTGTGGAATCGGTTGATTATAACGACCCTGTTGCGGGCATTCATCTGTCGCCTTCGATGGGATGGAATTGTAACAGTTACGGTAGTGCGTACGGTTCCACGACCCTTACCAGCACGTGGCTTCGCATTTCGGAATCGACATGCGACGACTACAACTTCAGCACGGTGAACAACCTCATCTATGCAAGCGACCCCAACGGCGGAACTTCCACTGACCCCGTCGATGCTTCTCTTCCTTTCAGCCAGATTCTGTACTGGGTGGGCAGCGGTTCCAACAGTGCCGAGTTCATCGTCAACTTCGCGCAGCCCGACACGGCGTTTGCCTGGGGTTACCGCTTCGACGGAACGACCACGGCGCAGGCTATGGTCGATGCCATTGCCGCCGCCGACCCCCGCTTTTGGACCGAAGGTACTCCTTCCAATGGTGGAGACATCCATTTCGTTCTCGACAATGGAGATACGTTAGGTCTTACTCCCATTGACCCGTCTATGGGCTACAACTTCTGGTGGACCAACCTTAACGGTGTGAGTACAGCTGCTGGAGCGAATGCTACGCTCCACGATGGCGATGTTTTCAAGTATGGCGATTTGAATTCTGCTATCGGTTGGGATCTCATAGAGACTGCTTATGGAAATTATTATATGGAAGAGGCGTGGACAAAAGTCCCCACGCCGGTGACGCCGCCCGCCGCTCCTGTCGTTCCCGACACCCTTTGTACGACTATCCACGCGCTGACTTATAGCGAGGATTTTGCCAGCTATACTTCCGACCAAAGCGTACGTCCGTATTTTGCCTGTGCGCCGATACCTGAGTGCTGGTCGGTTCTCGGTAACGGCACGGTACATCATGTCGGGACCGGCTCTTCCACCACGTCCGATTATTTCGGTGGTGTCGGTTATTCTACCAGCACCAACAGTTTCGGAGCCATCACGGCTAACGATGCCTTCTTCTGCATGATTGCCAGCCAGATATACACGGGCACGAACGCAAGCCATATCAACGATATGAATACCACGGGTACCCGCCGCTATGCCGTGCTGCCCGCTTTCGACGCCCCGCTGTCACAGACGGTGCTCTCTTTCGACCATCGTACCAACATCGCCGATGCCAATGCCCATCTTGCGGTGGGTTATATCGTGAACGACACCGCCGATTTTGTGGCTCTCGAAACCTACACGGCCGACAACAAAGTCTTGCATCACGACACGATTCATTTCAACCAGTATGCCAACGTGCCGGCCGATGCCCGTCTCACGCTGATGTGGGATGTCGCCAGCACCACGGCCAACACTACCGGTCCCGGCAACCGTTATTGCGGCATCGACAACTTGACCGTTGCGTTGGATGTTGCGGACACGACACCTGTCATTCCTGGTGATGCCACCATCGCCGCTAACGACATCCTCTATTGGGTGGGCGAAGGTAGCGAAAGCGCCATTTTTGTGCTCAATATAGACACTACCTCGGTGGCTTGGGGTTATCATTTCGACGCGGATGACGATCCTACGATAGGCGATATGCTGGTGGACATCGATGCCGCCGACCCTCGCTTGGCCTATACCATCAGCTGGGAAACTTACGAATACACATTCTTCTACGTGAATCACCCGCTCAAGTTGATGACCGACAACTTCCGTTTCAAAGTAGATGGAATTTTAGCGGACGAATATGATGATTTCGAGGACTATGACCTTACTGACAACACGGTTGTCGTGGTAAGCAACCGGACGGGCAATGTATGGGATACGCCCATTGCTCCCGCAACAGTGGCTACCATGCCGGTTGACGCTACTATCTCCGCCAGCGACATCCAATATTGGGTGGGTACTGGTGACAATGAGGCCGTCATTGCCATCAACTGGGGCATGCCGGACACCGCGTTGGCTTGGGGCTTGCGTTTCAGCGGTGATTTGACCGTGACCACGGCTCTGCAGGCACTTGTGGCTGCCGAGGATCGCCTTACAACCAATGCTGCGATGTCCACGTTTGACTATAACGATGGCACCACAAGCCTCAGTTTCCAAAATGTGACAGGAAACTACATGCAGTTCATCCTCAATGGCAATCCTCAAGCTGGTCTTACCAGTGTGGTGAGCGACGGTGCTTTCCTGAAGGTCGGGGAGTCCGCATACGGTGTTGGCTACGATTCCACCGCCTTTGCTGGCATGTGGTATCCGATGGGTGTGGCTTGGCCTACTGAGATACATCCTGTCGCGGCTCCTGACACCACGCCTGTGGATCCCACTCCCGTTGAGGCCACCATCGACTTTGCAGACATCCTCTTCTGGGTGGGTGAAGGTACAAACGAGGCTGTGATGGCCGTCAACTGGGCCGATACTGCTTTAGCTTGGGGCTACCGCTGGGACGGTACCGCCACCGTGGCTGACATGATGAACCATATCGCCGCTGCCGACCCGCGCTTCAGCTACAGCGGCACCGGGATGGTCAGCGACATCAACTACATTGACACGGCTGCCGGAATGACTACTCCGCTGGGCATCACGCCGGGCAACTGGTGGGGCAGCACCAACAACGGCGTGATGGATATGGGTATGGCGCAAACCCTTAATAACGGCGACCTTGAAAAATGGGCTGACAGCAGCACCGGTATCCTTGTCGATAGCGTTTGGGTTAATGAATACGGCGGCTACTGGAACTACATCTATGTCTATCCGATGACCCTCTATCCCGTGACGGTTCCCGACACGACGGGAGGTTCTGGTCCTGACACTATTCCCGAGCACGGTCCTTTCTGCGGCGGTGTGGGTACGGACGGCTGTAACGCCATCGCTGCGAATGACAACCAATTTGTGGCTTGGGCCACCAATGTGGTCGTGACCAGAGGTCCGCAAAACATCTCCAACCCGAACAGCCCGTTGGCCTCTTTTGGTGTTGAAACGAATGCCATTGGACCGGCAACGCTGAATAACAGCTATGAAGTAATCAGCCTTGGTGATGGCGGTTCCGCGCTCATCACGTTCGAGCGCCCGATCCGCAACGGCGAGGGTCCTGACTTCGCGGTGTTTGAAAACGATAATATCGGCAATTTCCTTGAACTGGCCTTTGTGGAGGTGAGCTCCGACGGCGAACATTTCGTGCGCTTCCCGGCCACCAGCCTCACCCAAACGGAGACTCAAACGGGCTCTTTCGCACTCACCGACCCCACTTTCATCAACAACCTGGCCGGCAAGTTCAAAATCGGTTACGGTACCCCGTTTGATCTGGAAGAACTGGCCGACAGCGCAAACATTGACCTCGACAGCATCGTCTATGTGCGTGTTATCGACGTGGTGGGTTGCATTAATCCGCAGTACGCCACCTACGACGCTTTCGGGCACATCGTCAACGATCCCTGGCCGACTGACTTCGCCAGTGGCGGTTTCGATCTCGCTGGCGTGGGTGTCATCCATCAAAAGCCCGTCGGTATTGAGAATCACGAGATGCCGCAGGTCTTCGCCTACCCGAACCCCTGCACCGGCACCTTGTACATCATCAACGAGAATGCTGAACGCATCGAGCTTTACAACCTGAACGGAAAGCTGCTTGAAGTGGTGAACGATGGCGACACGCACGTAAACCTGAACATGCAGGATTATCCTGCCGGTCTCTATTTGCTGAAGGTCGGCAACGGCGTGCAGAAGATTCTGAAGAAATAACCCCTTTTATATTAATGAGAATGCCGGTTTGGGATGAGTAGCCGGCTAAACGAAACGGCCTCGCAATTGCGGGGCCGTTTTGCGCTGTGTGTCGGTCAGCAGTTAGTAGTTAGCAGTTAGTAGTTGGTGGGGTTAATTTGTTATGTTTCAAATATTTTTGTATTTTTGCAGCGTCAAAAACGAATAACAGTAAAGCAACAAAAACTAACAACAGTAAATCAGAATAAACTAACAGCAGTAAGAAAAGTACAAAGATGGCAACAATACAAGAGAAATTGGCGGAGTCGCTGGCGGTGCTGAAGGAATATCAGGATACCCACGGCGACAACTTGGTGATTCAAGGGGCGGATACATTAGGACGGACGCATACGGAGCGGTTGGTGAAAAGCGGGTATCTGCAGATGGTCATCCGGGGGTGGTATATTCCATCGTCGCCGGGGAGCGAGGGCGATTCCACGGTGTGGTATGTATCCTATTGGAGTTTCGTGACGGCTTACTTGGAAAAGCGTTTCGGTGGTGACTGGTGTCTGTCGCCTGAGCTTTCGCTTTATTATTACAGTGGAAAAACAGTCATTCCAAAGCAACTGATTGTGCGTAGCGAGTTGGGAAAGAACAACATCCTGCCACTGCCCTTCGGGACTTCAATTGTAGATATCAAGGCTTCTTTGCCGCCGGAAGTGGTGCAGGAGCCGCGATATGGCGTGCGGTTATATCCGATGGAGTATGCCCTGTTGACGGCGGGACCCGACTATTTTCGGCACGACGCTTTGGAGGCAAGGTCATGCTTGGCCAGTCTGCGGGACGTATCGCCGATAGTGTCGGCAGCCATTGACGGAGGGCACACCACCCGCGTTGGGCGCGTGGCAGGTGCGCTGCGTTCCATTGGCCGGGGAGAGATGGCTGACGAACTGTTGCGTAGAATGCGTCAGGTGGGATATAAGGTGACGGAAGAGAACCCGTTTGAGGAAAATGTGCGGTTGGAGACGTTCGCGGCATCGCCACACGCATCGCGCATTCTCCTGATGTGGATGCAAATGCGGAAAGTGGTGCTGGAAACGTTGAAGGTGAAGCCTGTGCAGCAGGATGCGGAATCGGTATTGGCAATGATGGATGCGACGTATGTGAAAGACAGCTACCACTCCTTGTCGATTGAGGGGTACAAGATCACGGAAGGGCTGTTAGAGCGGGTGCGGAGTGGTGATTGGGATCCCGAGAAAGATGAGGCGGACAAGGAGCGCAGGAATGCGTTAGCCGCCCGTGGATATTATCAGGCGTACGAGTTGCTGAAACAGGGCGTAGCCGACTGTTTCTCGGGGCAGGCACCCGCGCATTTGTACGTAAAGGGCTATCAAGACTGGCATTTCCAACTGTTCGAGCCATGCATCCGAGCGGGCATCGTGAAGGCTTCGGATCTGGTGGGTTACCGCCGGCATCAGGTCTATATCCGCAATTCCATGCACACGCCGCTGAATCCCGATGCTGTGTTGGACGCGATGAGTGCGTTGTCGGAATTGATGACGGAAGAGAAGAGTGCTTTAGTACGTGCGGTTTTAGGGCATTTCTTCTTCGTCTATATCCATCCCTACATGGACGGCAACGGCCGCACCGCCCGCTTCGTGATGAACAGCCAATTGGTGACGGCGGGCTATCCTTGGGTGGTAATCCCCGTGGAGCGCCGGGAAGAGTACATGTCGGCGTTGGAACAGGCGAGCGTGGAGGGGGATGTAGAGAGGTTCGTGAGGTTTATTGGGAGGTTGATGTGAGGAGAGGTGTTTTTTTCTTGCGCAAAATCTGACGAATGGGAAAAGATTTGTATTTTTGCGGATTAAAAAAATATGATGTTAAAAAATAGAGAATCCCATTATTATCAAGATCGACCGTAATTAGTGATTAGTAGTTAGTAGAAACAAATATGATACCTCAATATCGCATATTCTATTCATGGCAGTCTGACAACACTAAAGCCAAAAATTTACTGCTGCAAGCCCTTGATGAGGTGAAGAATCAACTTGAGAGTAAAGGGATTGCTGTGCAAATAGAACAAGGTGGTGGTTGTGGACAATTTATCAGTATAGAGGATTCGGTGCGGATAAAGATTAGGCGGAGCGATATTTTTGTGGGTGATGTTACACCCGTGGGAAATGTGTCTTTGAAAGGCAAATTGCTGCCTAATGCCAATGTAATGTATGAGATGGGGGTGGCAACAGAATGTATGAGTGCAGACCGCATCTTGGCTGTAGCCATGAAAGGGGATTGGAAGGTTGAGGATATGCCTTTTGATTTTAGCCACTACACTATGTTACTATACAACCCTAAGAAAGATTTTCAGAAACTGAAAGACCGCATAAAGGAACGTATTATTGAAACAGACAGAATATCGAGGATCGCAAACAATAGATTTTTCTCGGACAGGCTGCTGGTGAGGAACATCAATTCGGGGAAGTACCTGCCCGACACTTTTCTAGAAGACTAGGATGCCAAGGAAAAAGCACGTATGTTTGTGGCTCCACATAAAATGTACCCATTGGTATATGAGCAGGTTACGAAGTTGAACTTCGACTATTATAACAAAAAGCGCAGACTTAAAGGACTAACGCCCCCTATGGTTTAAATGTTTCGCAATGGAATTTGCAGGGGAAGATAGTTGATATAGAAAAGTTGAGAAATATCGCGGAAGGAATACACAAGTACCTTATGGGGCAGGTTAACGACAAAAGTGAAAGAAGCAATGCCCAATGGGCGGCGATGCGCAAAGTGGAAAGGTTGGCCGACAAGTTTGACTTGATGAACAAACAGTTTATGGTGGTAACATCAGATGCAGGACAAGGGAAGACGAATTTTGTTTGTGATTTGGTCAACAATGTGTTAAGGGCCGATGGTATTCCATTTGTGTTTGTCAATGCATACGAATTGTCGGCAGAGCAGTTAGCCAAAAGTATCTCAGCCGAATACAACTTTATCGATGACGAATCGCTTGAGGAAGTGTTGTTGGCAGCTGAAAATTATTGTAACCAGCATCTGCAATACTTGATTATCATTATTGACGGATTGAATGAACATCCAAAGCAAGGTCTTTTCAAAAGCAACTTGTCGCGAGTGCTCAAGGCTGTGAGTTGGCATAAACATGTAAAAGTATTGATGACATGCAGGGGTGAGTTTTATAAGAATAATTAGGGACTGTCGTAAATTACCAAAACAAGCATAGCAAATTGATACCCAGCGTATTATAAATTTTTGTGTCTTTGCAACGTAAAAGAAATTCCCCCAAT
>CAJOKR010000053.1 GCA_905235135.1 uncultured Bacteroidales bacterium | reverse complement strand
GGTCGGCAGACCGATTCCCAAATTCACGACATCGCCGTCATGGAGTTCCTTTGCGACTCTCTTGGCGATAATTTCACGCATTTGATTTTTGTCCATATTGTCTGTTTTTTCGTTTGTATTTCCTTCTCTATCCCAAGGCTCACTGCGTTCGTCCTGGGTTGACACGTGTCGGGCCTGCAGCCCTCACGAAATCAACCCGCAAAAATACAAAAATATTCCGTAAATGGACGCACCATTACGAGGATATTTTTCAACTATCATATTATTTAAGCAATTGTCACTCCCCTTCCACTTTTGAGTGCTCCTTGTTGATGTAGCCAAGTTCTTTCAAATCTTTGATGGCACGTAAGACTGTGTAAACATTCTCACTTACTCCCTCATTTACTCCCTCACCTACTCCTTGTCTTGATTCATGTCACGAACAATATAATACCCTCCCGAACCACTGGAACATGCTACTGCATTTCTGGCAAAATATGAATCCTAACGGGTTTGGGCGAAATAGGGTTCAACTCTGCTCCAACTCTGGTGTAACTCTATACTAACTCTATTCAACCTTATTCAAACTCTACCCTAATAGTTGTTTTGTATAACTTTTGTGTGATTCACTGAGACAGGTTCCTTTTTCGACTGACTTTTGTTGACAGTCGCGTGCAAAAGTCGGAAGCTCAAAGGCTGTTGGTTTGTTGGATTAACCAAACAAACCAACAATTTTTATTCGTAACTTGTTATCCGTCAAACTGTTGGTTTGTTGGTTGGATTCTCAGATAAACAAACTTTCCATCAACTTTTTCCTGGTTGTATCTTTGCCGTCGAAATCCTTCCGGAAGGTTTCAGCGTTCTTTGACATGTTGTTTAGTAATTGCCATAGTTTTGAGCGGGTGATTTCTTCCTTCTTCTTGATGAAGACTCTACTTTCATTTATCATTTATCAATCATCAATCAATTATCAATTAACCCTTTTCATTAACCAAAAAAATTTAACATTATGGGAAAAACAGATTTTAATGGTCTCAGTCAATGGACCGGCCGCATTGGCGGTTTAGTTTTCAAAGTTGTGAATGGCAAACAGGTCATCGTGCCTTACAAGAAAGAAGTGTTCAATCCGCGCACCGAAGCGCAGATGTCGCACCGTGCCAAGCTCGCCCTCGCGGGCATGATCAACAAGATCGTGCCTAAGGAGGTGCTGGTGGGCATGAGCTCCGATCGTCGAAGCCGCCGTCCGCTCTTCACCAGCAATATTATCCGCCACGCGAAAGTGAGCGTTACAGGCGGGTCCGTCACAGCTACACTCGATGCCAACAATTTGGTGTTCTCCCAAGGTGTGGCCGCACCCATCACGGTGAACGAGATGGCCGTCACGGACGGCTTGGTGGGCGGAACGTTGAGCGTCCTGCCGGAAAAAGTGGATGCCGTGATGATGATCGCGGTGGTTTACGATACCAAGGTGGGCCTCTACACGCGCACTGTTTACGAGGTAGTGCCCGCCGGAGAGACCGCCATCAGTCTCGACACGCAGACTACCGAGAACGGCAATGTGGCGCACATTTACGCTGTGCCCATGTCGCTCACATCAACGGGACTCAGCCTTACCGGCGGTTCCGACGGAGCCGAGAGTTCCTCCGACGACGGTTACGCCTACACGCTGATGATGCGTTCCGACGAAGGGAGCTACCGGTACGGTAGGTCGCAATATCTGACGACACTCGAACTCGGTTAAGGTCAATGTCAACGTAGAGAGGCACGGCCGTGCGTCTCTACAACGTAAATGATTCTTTTCAAGAGGGGGTAGAGACGCGGCGCGCCGCGTCTCTACATTTTTTGTTATCATCGCAACTCCTTCTTCACCGCCTTCACCTCCTTGAACAACTCCGCATAGTCCGGCTCGTAGCGGCTCGGCATACGGGTGAAGAGGGCGAGGAACTCCACGTTCTTGTGCTTCTCGAAAAGGGTGGACATCGTGAGGTTCTGCAGGTAATAGCGGTGGTTCAGGGCGCAGCTCACCACCTTCTGAATGGCGGTTTTGTAGCCTTTTTCGTCGGTAACGATACCGCTTTTGCTCAGGAACGACGGGCCCGCCTCGAACTGCGGCTTGATCAGGAACATCATCCGGCCATCGGGCTTCAGGAAGGGATCCACATAGGGGATGATGTAGGTCAGCGAGATGAACGAAACGTCCGATACGATATAGTCAAACTGCTGGTTATGAACTTCTTCCGGGGTCAGTTCGCGGAAGTCCTTGTTCTCAATGGAGGTCACCCGAGGGTCACGCCGCAACGACTCGACAAGCTGGTCCGTACCCACATCGACGGCGGTCACAGCGGAGGCTTCATGCTGCAAGGCGCAGTCGGTGAAGCCGCCCGTGGAAGAGCCGATGTCCAACACCGACTTTCCCGTGAATTCGAGCCCGAAATCTTTGATGGCTTTCTCCAATTTCAGCCCGCCCATGCTCACGTATTTGTTGAAGAGGTCGATAACCTCCACACACATCGCGTCCGTGATTTCCATGGAGGCCTTGGTCACGATGCGCCCGTCCACCATCACGGTCTCATGCTTGATGGCGGTCTGCGCTTTCTCCCGAGAGGGGAAGAAGTTGTTGTCGGTAAGATATTTGTCAAGTCTCATAATCGTTTCGGGTCAACTACCACCCCGCCCTTCGGGCACCCCTCCAAAGGAGGGGAATTGGGGCTTTTCGTTTCTTATTCTTAATTACAGCAGTTGCAAATCCGCCAAATGTTGGCGCAGCTCCGCCTCGGTCTTGATGAGGACCTGGCGGGGTTTGCTGCCGCTGCCGGGACCGACGATCTTGAGGTCCTCGAGCTGGTCCATGATGCGGCCGGCGCGGTTGTAGCCAAGACTGAGCTTGCGCTGGATCGAGGAGGTGGAACCCTGCTGCGTCTGCACAATCAGCGTGGCGGCCTCAATCAGCATGGGATCCAGCTCGTTCGGGTTGGCGGGAACGTCATTGCGGTCATTTCCCTCTTCCCCTGGCTCGGGCACATCGGGCAGCTCGTAAGGCTCGCGCAAGGGACGCTCAATCGCCTGTTTCTCGATGAACTCCGCAATCTGCTCCACCTCGGGCGTATCCACGAAGGCGCACTGCAGACGCACCACATCACTGCCAGTGGATATCAGCATGTCGCCCTTGCCGATGAGCTGGTTGGCGCCCGTGGCGTCGAGGATGGTCTTGGAATCGACACCCGACTGCACGCGGAAGGCGATACGCGCCGGGAAGTTGGCCTTGATGCTGCCGGTGATGATGTTCACCGACGGACGCTGTGTAGCGATGACCAAGTGGATGCCGATGGCACGGGCCAGCTGCGCCAGACGGGCAAGCGGCTGCTCCACCTCACGACCGGCCGTCATGATCAGATCGCCAAACTCGTCGATAACCACCACAATATAAGGCATATAGCGGTGTCCGAATGCCGGCGACAGCTCGCGGGCACAGAACTTGGCGTTGTATTCCTTGATGTTGCGCATCTTGGCGGCCTTCAGCAGGTCGTAGCGCGTGTCCATCTCCACACAGAGGGAGTTGAGCGTGCGCACCACCTTTTTGGTATCGGTGATAATAGCGTCGCCGTTGTCGGGCAAAGTGGCGAGATAGTAGTTCTCAATGGCCGAATAGAGCGTGAACTCGACCTTTTTGGGATCGACCAGCACAAACTTCATCTCGCACGGGTGCTTCGTGTAAAGCAGCGAGGTGATAATGGCGTTCAAGCCCACAGACTTGCCCTGACCGGTGGCACCGGCAACCAGCAGATGCGGCATCTTCGCCAAATCCACCACAAACGCCTCGTTGTTGATGGTCTTGCCCAAACCGATGGGCAACGCGTAGTTGTTCTTCTTGAACTTTTCGGAATTGATGATCTCGCGCATGGAGACGATGTTCGGGTTCTTGTTGGGCACCTCGATGCCGATGGTGCCGCGACCCGGAATCGGCGCAATGATACGGATACCCAAAGCGGCGAGACTAAGCGCGATGTCGTCTTCCAAGTTCTTGATTTTGCTGATGCGAACGCCCTCCTTCGGGACAATCTCGTACAGCGTAACCGTCGGGCCGACAACCGCTGAGATGCTCTTGATGGCGATGCCGAAGCTAAGCAACGTCTTCTCGATACTCATTTTATTCTCAAGCAACTCCTTCTTGATAAGTTCCTCGGTAGAAGCGGTAAAGGGATAATCTTTCAGCAGCTCCACCGGAGGAAACTCGAAATGGGAGAGTTCTTTGCGCGGGTCATAAGGTTCGAGATTGCGCACCTCCTCGGGCGTGAGCGCGCGATGGGGCTGTTCACCTTCCCCTTCCGGAAAATCGAGGTCACCCTCGTCAGTTTCGGTCTCGACATCCGCTTCCGAAGTCGTAAGAGGATTCCCCTGCGTGTTCACAATCTCGAACGGGATGTCGTCAGATGAAGCGACGGGTACATCCTCGGGGAAAATGTCGTCGGGAGTAAAGATGTCTTCATTGCCAACTTCCTTTACATCAGGCTCTTTGTTATCAACCAGGTCGTATCTTTTCGGAGCATATTCTTCGCTGAGTTCACCTTGGTTGGTGGTGTACATATCGGGCAAATCCTCGCGTTGGAAACGGGGACCGGTAACCGTCTGCATAACTTCATCGCGCTGTTTCTGAGCTTTTTCCTCGCGTCTTTCAACAGCCCATTGTTGAATCCTGCCGAAGAGGCCGGCAAAAGAGACATCGTAGCAGAAGAAGAGGATGAGGAAAAAGAGGGCAATATCTATCAAAATGGTGAAGGCCATGCCGACATGTTCGATGAGATACTGGCAGATGAAATTGCCGAAGTTGCCAGCAAGGAAGGAATTATCTGTATTATAGCCAATTAACCCGAATGTAATGGAAAGCCAGGCCATCGTCATGAAAACAGCAAAGGTGGTTTTGCCCAACGGCAGGATCGCTCGTTTCGCAACCAACCTTATACCATATAATAATATAAGGAAGGGGAAACCGATGGAGGCCACGCCGAAGAAGTACTGGATGAAAAAGTAGGAAAGGCTCGCGCCAACGCCCTTGGCGAGGTTCGGGGCCTCCTGCACGTGGTCGCCCACCACAAACGAGACATTTTCGTGGGCGTTAAAATAGAACGAGATGATGGAAAGGAACAACAGAATGGAGAACAAAATGAGCAGCACACCGTAGAAAACGATCATTTTCTCCCCGGACAAGAACTTCCAGAGCGAGAAGTTGGATGTTTTGGCCGCCGGCTTTTTCCCTGATGCGGACTTTCGAGATCTTTTCTTAGCTGCGCCGCCTTGCGAGTGGGCGAACTTCTTCATGTTCGATGTATTCGATTTATTTGCCATTATATCTTATGTTTACTGAATATCCCAGAGCTCGCTATCGCTCACACTGGGTTGACATACTTCGGGCCTACAGCCCTTTTTGAAGATTATATATATTAGCATTATAACACTTGCCAAATCACAGTTCACTAATCACTAAAAAAATCAACGAACAAAAATACAATATTTATAAGAAAGCGACGTTAAAACAGCTGTTTTATATAAACACCGCAATGTTAGAAAAAAATCTTTGGAGAAGAATTTTTTAGCCAATAAGGATGTATTTTTGCGTAAAATTTTTGAAGTATGAAATTGATGACAGTATTATTAGCGGCAGTGAACGATTCCATGGCAGTGACAAACGCTGTGGAGCCGCATATTGAGGAAACTTCCTATTTCAAACTGGTGTTCGCCGTGAACAGCCTGTGGATCATCATCCCGTTGATCCTGATGCTCGCCTTTGCCATCTACTTCTTTGTGAAGAAATGGTTGGTGGTGAACCGCGCCTCGCAGGAGGACGGCAACTTTATGAACAATATCCGCGACTTCATCCATGACGGCAAGCTGGATTCCGCTGTCGCGCTGTGCCGTAGCACCAACAACCCCACGGCCCGCATGATTGACAAGGGTCTCAGCCGCCTCGGTCGTCCGCTCGACGACATCCGCACGGCCATCGAGAACGAGGGCAACTTGGAGGTCTCCCGTTTGGAGAAAGGTGTCTCCGCGTTGGCCACCATCGCCGCCATCGCCCCGATGCTCGGCTTCTTGGGAACGGTTGTCGGTATGGTGGGTGCGTTCCACAACATGGCTGCCGATCCCAACAACTTCAACATCGGCACCCTGTCATCCGGCATCTACACCGCCATGATCACCACCGTGGGCGGCTTGGTCGTCGGTATCATCGCGTTAGCATTCCACAATATCCTGATCTCCAGGATTTCCAATGTCGTCTATATGTTGGAGGTGCGTACCACCGAATTCATGGATCTGCTTCACGAAAACGCTTAAGCTCCCGCTGCCATGGCTATCAAGATGCATAACCGCATTGATCCGACGTTCAGCGCGACCTCCATGTCCGACCTGGTGTTCCTGCTGCTGATCTTCTTCATGCTCACCTCGACGATGATTTCACCCAACGCCATCAACTTGGTGTTACCGAAAAGCACGGCCGAGAAGCAGCTGTCGAACCGTCAGTTGGAGGTCTATATCGACGCGGATCTCAACTATTATGTAAACCCCGAAGGTGCTTCCGCACAGCCCACCGCTTACGAGGATCTGCTCCCCGCGCTTATGGGTGCTGTGGAACAAGATGCCTCCGCCCAGAAAAACATCATCCTCCGCGCCGACAAAAGCGTCCCGATTGAGAACGTGGTCGCGCTGATGGACGTGCTCAACGAATTGAACGAGAACTTCCCCGAGGAAGAGAGATATAAAATGGTACTTGCCACAGAAGCCAAATGATTAAAACTAACGAGAATAGGAAAGACAACGTGATTGCATGGTGCACGACGATTGGCACCATGACATTGCTGTTGGTTTTGCTTCTGGCCTGCAGTCTCAAGACGCAAATTCCCCCGCCGCCGCCAAAACAGATGGTCTATGTAGATATCTCACCGATGGGCGGTGGCGGAGGTGGCGGTACCCCTGATGTGGCCTCCAATCCCAAGCCGTCATCTGGGCAGAACTACGCCACACAGAATGCGCAGGATGCCCCAGCAGTGAACCATTCGAACCGTACTTCTACGAACACACAGACCCAGACTGTGCCCTCCCAGCCGAAGCCCGACCAGTCGTCGATGTATCACGGACGCGGAGGCACAGGTAGTGGCGGTGGACAAGGTAGTGGTATTGGTAGCGGGACAGGCTCCGGCCTCGGTCCGGGAGAAGGCGCGGGAAGCGGCGGCGGTGTCGGCTACGGCACTGGCCATCGCGGGATGATCAACAACATCGACGCTACCGTCAACGAAGAAGGCCAAGTATGTGTGGAGGTGCATATCGCCGCCGACGGCCATGTTATCGATGCTCGCGTCATCAACAATTCCAAGCATAAGACCACCATCACGAACCGCAACATCCAGCAGCAGTGCGTGGCCCGGGCCAAGCAGGCAATATACAAGCCCGGCAAGGAAGAACTGCGAATAATCGTGTTCAGTTAAGATGTGAGACTTAAGAAGTAAGACTTTAGTCTTTTAGGGGATTCGAAAGAGTTCCCTTTTTTGTAAAAGCACAACAAAATCATATTACTGACCAGATCACTTATACAAACTCTAAACCTTAAACCCTAAACCTTAAACGAATGGAATCCTACCACGAGATATTAGAACGCATTTTTACCGCGTACCCTATGTACCACAAAGTCGGGAGCGCGGCATACAAGGAAGGGCTCGAAAACATCGAAGCCCTGCTTGATATTATAGGTAATCCCCAACGGAAGCTGCGTTGCGTGCATGTGGCCGGGACGAACGGGAAAGGTTCCGTATCGTCGTTTCTGTCGTCTTATTTTCAGGAACTTGGCTACAAAACCGGACTCTTCACCTCGCCACACCTCGTCGATTTCCGCGAGCGCATCCGCATCAACGGGGAGATGATTTCCGAAAAAGCTGTTTTGGACTTTTTCGAACAGTATCAGGAGAAGTTCCAACATTTGGAGCCATCGTTTTTCGAAATCACCACCGCATTAGCGTTCCACTACTTCGCCGAACAAAAGGTTGATTTCGCGGTCATCGAGGTCGGGCTTGGCGGTCGGTTGGACTCCACCAACGTCATCACTCCCCTACTCTCCGTTATCACCAACATCTCGCTGGAGCACACGCAGATGCTGGGCGACACCGTCGCAAAAATCGCCTACGAGAAGGCTGGCATCATCAAGGATCACGTGCCTGTAGTGATTGGCGAATACCATCCTGAGAGCTTTCCCGTTTTCGAGGATGTGGCACTGAAGCACGACGCGCCGATGTTCCCCGCCAACGTCAACTACGAAACCACCAACGACCACGGCACGTTGGACATCTTCGACAAGGAAACTCACGAGAAAGTCTATTCGCTTTACACCCCGTTCAAAGCGCATTATCAGGACAAAAACATCATCACCTTTTTCCAGTCCGCGAAAGTGCTGGAATTCATCCTCAACATCCAAGAGGACAAGATTGCAGATGCCGTGAAGAATATGCAACTGAACACAGGGCTGATTGGTCGCTGGCAGAAATTGTCGGACAAACCGCGCATCCTCTGCGACGTGGGACACAACTACGCCTGCTTGCAACATTCCATGTTCAATATCTACGAGGAGCGCCCTTCCGCTGACAGCAAAATCCACGTGGTGTTCGGGATGGTGAGCGACAAAGACATCGACCACATCCTGCCGCTGTTGCGCAAGGAGTTCATCTATTACGTCTGCCGCGCCCAGATTGAGCGGGCGATGGACCAGGAGAAGCTCGCCGCGAAGATGCGGGAAGCCGGCCTCGTTTGCACCACATATCCTTCTGTGCAAAAGGCAGTTGAGGAAGCAAAGAAAGCGGCAAGCGACGATGATGTGATTTTTATCACCGGAAGTTGTTTCGTAGTCGGGGAGGCGTTAAGTGACTTCGCGCTCTTGCGAGACGGGGATTCCGTCGCCTCCTAATGTCTGCGACGAAATGGAGGTGACTCTAACGGATAAAATACGATGAATGAACGATGAGTGGCGATGAAAAAAACAATCATTACCCTATTTTTGTTATTGAGCACGGTTTTCGTGTTCGGACAGTCGTCGTATATCGTTGTCAATGAGCCAGATTCAGAGTTACTGCGCGATGCCAAAATTATTGGTCGGAAGAACCAGACGCTGACGTTGGAGAATTATCCGCTGATGGCTGAGAAAATCGTGCAGTATCTGGAAAATCATGGATATCCGTTTGCAGCAGTGAACCTCACTACCGAATGGGAGAACGACAGCACGCCGCGGTACGTGATGCACATCGAACGCGGACGTCTTACCAAAATTGACTCCATCGTGCTGAAGGGCAACCTCAAACTGAACAAGAACTTCCTCTGGCCATATTTAGGACTGCGGCGAAAAGCCCCATACTCCGAAGAGACCATACGGGCGGTTGCCGACAAACTTGCCGCCCTACCCTTCGCGACCGTCATACAGGCACCCGGCGTCGCGTTCGGGGAGGAAAAAACGGTGCTGTACGTCTATTTGGACAAACGGCAGGTCAACCGCTTCGACGGCTACATCGGTTTCCAGCCCGTGAGCGAACTGACTGGAAAATTAGCGATTAACGGCGAGCTGTCACTGTCGTTGCAGAACATCTTCCACCTCGGGGAGTCTCTTGCCTTAGACTGGAGAAGCAGCGAACGGTACTCCCAGTACTTGAACATTGACGCGCAGTTTCCCTACCTCTTCCGCACGCGTTTCGGCCTCGACGGACACTTCCGACTCGACAAGCAGGACACCACCTACCTAACGCTCGACTACCACCTCGGCATTCCCTACCATTTCCATCCCGACAGCTATATCCGTCCTTACATCAACATCAAGCAGTCGCAGCTGCTAAACAAAAACAGCGGCACCACCATTTTGGACACCGCTTACATGGACTACCGCAACATCCTTTACGGGCTCTCTTTCCAGCTCTCTCACCTGACAATCAACCCTGACACGAAGTTCGGCTATTTCCTCGCCGCCGATGCCGCCGCCGGGCGCAGGACCCTGCTTCCAAGCAGCACCGAAGCCATTCCGAACACTGATTTAGTGAAAACATCCTACCGCATCACTGGCGAAGCGACGGGTCTCATCCCGCTATTCAAGCATCGGGTTTACTTGATTCTAACCACAAAGTTCGGTAGTTTGCTGCGCGGTCCACACTATCTGAACGAGATGTTCAAGATTGGTGGTGTCGGACAGATCCGAGGCTTCCGGGAAAACGAGCTGTTGGCCAGTACATACCTGCTCTATTCGGCGGAACTGCGCTACCTGTTCGGGCACAACAACTACGACGTACATATCTTCTTTGACGGAGGCTCCTACGAACAGCAGGGTTACAACAGCTACCTGTTCGACAATCCGTTCGGGTTCGGGGTGGGCGTCAATATCGGGGTACGCAGCGGTACGTTCTACTTCGACTATGCCCTTCCGCGACAGATGGGGAACAAGATTTCATTCAAAACGGGAAAGATACACTTCGGGGTGAAGGTGAAGTTTTAAGCTATTGGCTATTGGCTGTTGGCTATTGGCATTTGGCTTTACCAGCCAAAATCTACGAAATACCTAAGATTTCCATCCCAATTTCACCTTGCGGGGTCTTGAAAGTGACGATATCGCCAACTTTCTTGTTCATCAGCACTTTACTGAGCGGAGAGATAAACGAGATTTTACCTTGCATGATGTTAGCCTCATCAACTCCCACAATCTGGTATTTCATTATCTGATTGTTTTTCAGATTCTTATAAGTGATTGTAGCCCCGAAAGCCACGTCGGTCTGCCGTTGCGGGTCATAATCGAGGACGCGGGCGGAATGAATGCGCTCCTCTATCTGGCGGAGCTTGGCGGTCAAATAGTTGTTATTGACGCGGGCGTCGTTATTGTCAACACCCTCATACTGCTTGCGTTCGCTCAGAATCTCCTCGCGCTCAACCTTCAACGCCTCCAAACCGGCGGTGGTGACGAAATTCTCAACCCCCGCGGGCAGGTACGCACGCGGCGTCAGCATCGGGACCTCTTCCTGGTCGCCCTCTTTGACAAAACCTCTACTCATAATCGTATTTTCAAAGTGCAAAAATAAGAATTATTTTAGATTCCCCAAAAAAATGTACTTTTGCCGCCTATTTTTCGAATCATAATGGTAAGAGATAATATCTGACAATCAACAAAATGACAAAACACCTATTTGCACACTATAACGAAATTTTTCCGAAATTCTGGGACGAGCCCGCTTTAACCGACTACAACGGAACCGACAGCTACACCTTCCGCGAGGTGGCCGAACAAGCTTCGCGGCTGCGCGACTACTTCAAGGAGATGGGCATCCGGCAGGGCGACAAGATCGCGCTCTGCGGCCGCAACTGCGCCAACTGGGCTGTCGCATACCTCGCCATCGCCTCCTACGGCGCCGTCATTGTGTCGGTGCTGCACGAATTCTCCGGCGAGGACATCGAAAAGCTCATCAACCACTCTGAATCACGTCTGCTTATTGTCGGTTCCTACGTTTGGAAGAACATGACCGCCGAGCACATGCCCGATTTGGAGGCCATCGTCTCGCTCACCGACTTTTCCCTCATCGCCACGAAGCGCGAAGGGGTGGAAATCTCCCGCGAGCCCGTGACCATTCCGCGCAACAACCACATCTTCACTGTCCGAGACCTCGACGACCTGCTGCTCATCAACTATACTTCCGGTTCCACCGGTTCCCCGAAGGGCGTGATGCTGACCTACCGCAACGTGTCAGCAAACATTGACACCGGGTTGGAGTTCCTGCCCCCGGGCGGCCGCCAGAATGTGGTCTCGATGCTGCCCTTAGCGCCATGTACGGACAGCTCGCCGAGTTCCTCTACCCGCTGGCTTCCGGCTGCCACATCCACTTCCTCACCAAATCCCCCACCCCTACGCTGCTGATGAAGGCTTTCGCCGACGTGCATCCCTACATCATCGTCACCGTGCCGTTGGTTATCGAAAAAATCTGCACGCGCGCCGTGATGCCCGCACTGGAGAAACCGGCCGTGAAAAAGCTGCTCAAATACCCCGTGATACGCAAATTCGTAGTCAACACCATCAACCGCAAGCTGATGAAGGCTTTTGGCGGACAGCTCAAGTACTTCATCGTGGGCGGCGCAGCCATCAATCCCGACGTGGAAAAGCTGCTCCTCGACATCAAATTCCCGCTCGTGGTCGGCTACGGCATGACCGAGTGCGGTCCGCTCATCGGTGGCTGCTACGTCCATGAGTTCGTGGCCCGCAGCGGCGGGCACATCCTCCCCGGCAACGAAATCCGCATCGATTCGAAAGATCCCTACAACGAGGTCGGCGAGATTCTCGTGCGCGGCGAGCACGTCATGATGGGCTACTACAAGAACGAAGAGGCCACCCGCGCCACCTTCACCGACGACGGCTGGATGCGCACCGGCGACCTCGGCCTCATCGATAAGAAGCAGAACATCTTCATCAAAGGCCGCAACAAGACCATGATCCTCGGCGCCTCCGGGCAGAACATCTACCCCGAGGAGATCGAAGGCAAGCTCAACGACATGGAAGGTGTAGTCGAATCCGTGGTGGTGGAGCGCGAAGGTAAGCTTATCGCCCTCGTCTTCCCCGACTACGAAGGCGAACTCCGCTTCCGCCAGACCATCCCCGAACTAATGAAGGAGAACCTCCAAAAGCTCAACGAACGCCTCCCCAAATACGCCCAAATCTTCAAGATCGAACTGAAAGAGAACGAATTCGAGAAAACCCCGAAACGCTCGATCAAACGCTTCAAATATAAATAAACAGCTTCCTTGAGCAGTCCCGAAGGGACAAAACGCGCGAAGCGCAATTAACCCCACACAAGCGAAGCGCAGTGTGGGGCTTTCCTATAACAACAAAGAATATGACAAAAACCGAAAAATACACCTCCCTCATCCCGCAAATCCAAGCGGTGATGGACCCAAAGGTTGATATTATCGCGAACATGGCGAACATGGCGACGATGCTGCATGAAACTTTCGGATTCTGGTGGACCGGATTCTACCGCGTAATCAATAACGAGCTGGTACTCGGGCCGTTCCAAGGACCGCTCGCATGCACGCGCATTGCCTTCGGGCGCGGCGTGTGCGGTACCTCATGGAAGGAACGTCGCACGGTAGTGGTGCCCGACGTGGAACAGTTCCCCGGACACATCGCTTGCTCCTCCGCCTCCCGCAGCGAAATCGTCGTCCCCGTGTTCCAAAACGAAGAAATCGTCGCCGTCCTTGACATCGACAGTGCCGAACTGAACACCTTCGACGAGATTGACGCCCGTTATCTCCAAGAGATTGCCTCTTTGTTAAGCGATTTCGAAGAATAGATGCATTTTTGCCATTGAAAATTGGATAATATCCTCTGTAGAGACGCAAAATTTTGCGTCTCTACACCTTCCCGCACAACCTTCCGATAACCTCCGAGTGCTGCGGAAACTGTTTCAATAGCTCATCTTTCCGACCCAGTTCGAAATTCTCGAAGGTGAAGGCGGGAGCCACCGCACAACCCACCAAACAGAAACCCTCTTTCGATGGAATATCGGCGGCAAACCACTGCTCAGGATGAATCACGACTTGCATCTCCCCGTCGGGCGACAAGTTGTGGACAATCAATTTTCCATCAGTGTCGATGACATAGATGTTGAGCGGTTCACCCGCGTGGTAGTACCAAATTTCCGTCATCTCATGCAGCCGGTGGAAAGCCGACATATCACTGTCCGTCAGCATGTAATAAATGGTGGAAATATCTTTTTTCCCAGCAGAATCGTTGCCGAAAACCTGCCGGTAGTAGCCGCCTTCGGGGTGGGGCTCCAATTTCAGTTTCTGGATGTATTCGTTTGCTTCCATAAACAATCGTTAATTCAACATTACAAACTCTTCTGCACATACCGCACCACGAAAAGGACGAAGAGCACCCAGATGGTGGGGCTGATTTTCTGTATGCCTTTTTTGCCGGTGCAGACGTTCATCAGCACATAGACGATGATACCCAGCATGATGCCGTCGCTGATGCTGTAACTCAACGGCATCATAATCATGGTGACGAAGGGGCAATGGTCTCGCTGGTATCTTCCCAGTCGATATCGGTGATGTTGTAGAACATCATAACGCCAACGATGATGAGGGCGGGACCCGTGGCGGCGGCATCGGCCATCAGCATCCGACCCACACCGTCAACTTTTCCGTCCTTATCCACCATGCCCGTCTTCATCGAAACACCGATTACCGTACCGATGGTATCGAAAAGGTCAACAAAGAGGAAGGTGAAGATGACGATAAACATATCCGGAGTGAAAATGCTTGACCATTCCATTTTCATGAAGATGGGAGCCACCGAGGGCGGCGCGGAAACCACACCGTTTATGTGGGTCACACCCAGTGGAATGCCGATAAGCGCCGTGGCGAGGATGCCCCATAGAAGTCCGCCTTTGACTTCCCGAACCACCAACGCACCGCATATCACCAGACCGATGAGGGAGAGCAACGTGGCCGGGTTACCGAAATCGCCGAGGGTTATCAGCGTGCTTTGGTCATCGACTACGATGCCGCAGTTGTGCAGACCGATAAAGGCGATGAAGAGGCCGATACCCGCGCCGATGGCCGCTTTCAAGCTTGCGGGGATAGCGTTGGCGATGAACTCCCGAACCTTGAAGAGCGAGAGTATGATGAACAGGATGCCCTCAACAAACACCGCCGTGAGGGCGAAATGCCAGCTATAGCCCATCCCTAAGCAGACGGTGAAGACGAAGAAGGCGTTGATGCCCATGCCGGGGGCCAACCCGAAAGGCTTCTTGGCATAAACGGCCATCACCAAAGTACCGATGATAGCAGCGAGGGCGGTAGCCGTGAAAACGGCGTTGGTGGGCATCCCAAAAGGCTCGAGGGCGCTGAAGATGCCGGGGTTCACGGCCAGAATGTAGGCCATGGTGAGGAAGGTGGTCACACCGGCCACAATCTCGGTCCTCACCTTATGCTGTCCGGGGTCAAAACCAAACAGTGTTTTTAATATGTCCATAATTTTCGATAAACCAACGGCAAAAGTACACAAATTTTGGAAATTAAATGTATCTTTGCCGCTGAAAATTAATAGAACAGAATCGTCATGAAAAAAATGATCACTTGCATACTGGCCACCATCGGCCTTTTTTCCGCCTGCGGGCAAAAAGCGAACTACGAAACTGACGTTTTCACCACCAAAAGCGGGAAAACCGTCAAGATTTACGCGCTGATGCACTCCAGCATCCGCATCGAATACGACGGACTGGAAATTGAAATCGATCCGTGCGCGAAACTGCAGAACAGGACGGTGGACTATACTGCCTTCCCCAAGGCCGACATCATCCTCGTCACCCATGAGCACTTCGACCATTACGACGAGGCCACGCTCCGGCTGCTCTCCACAGCGAAAACGCAGCTGGTGATGAATCAGCGTTGTGTCAAGATGTACGGCAGCGGCACGTCAATGGCCAACGGCGACAAGTTGCAACTCGCCGACGACATCACGGTGGAGGCCGTGCCTGCCTATAACACCACCCAGGGGCATCTGCAGTTCCATCCCAAAGGGCGCGACAACGGCTACATCCTCACCATCGACGGACTGCGCATCTACATCGCCGGCGACACGGAGGATATTCCGGAAATGGAAACCATCAAAGATATCGACATCGCTTTCCTGCCCTGCAACCAACCCTACACCATGACTCCTGAGCAGTTAGTTCGTGCCGCCAAGATCGTGAAACCCAAGGTATTGTTCCCCTATCACTACGGCCAAACCGACGTGAGCGGCATTCCCGCGCAGTTACAAGGCATTGATGTTAGAATTAGGCATTACGAATAGAATCTCTTTCCGTCCCGCCTCTGTCATCAGCCCTCGAGACTATCAGTCTGGGCGGTGAGAGAGGATTCTTCACAGCACTTCCCAAAACACACGGGG
Organism: uncultured Bacteroidales bacterium; assembly: GCA_905235135.1. GTDB lineage: Bacteria > Bacteroidota > Bacteroidia > Bacteroidales > WCHB1-69 > F23-D06. The sequence continues at coordinate 561 of CAJOKR010000053.1, read as the reverse complement.
GAGATAGACGTTCTCCAAAGGAGCTGCTTCCCTGAAAAGTGGAGCCACCTCATCGGGGGTATATCCCGCGATGCCGCAACCCACGGCAGTGACGAGGAAGGTGAGTTCGGGATGAGCCTTGGCGCAGGCGATGAAGTGCTCCACGGCTTGCTTCAGCGAAGCATCGCCCTCCATGGTGGGCAGGGCGTAAGTGTGACCAGTGAGGCCTTCGCCGACGCCCCATTCAGCGCCGAACTTCTGGTGCGCATATCTCGCGGCACCGCCGCCGTGCGCCCCGTGGATATTACTGCCAAAGACAAAAATTTCGTTCTCGCCAAGTTCGGCGATGCGGTCAGACGCAATGCGGCGACCATTGATGATGCTGGTGTTTTCCATATCTTTCATCTTTTTCTGTTGACAAAGGTGTTCGGTTTTTTCAAAAACAACAATTTCGGGGACACAAAGGCTATCGGTTTTCGCCCTTATTTAGGGACTGTCGTAAATTACCAAAACAAGCATAGCAAATTGATACCCAGCGTATTATAAATTTTTGTATCTTTGCAACGTAAAAGAAATTCCCCC